>JAQICW010000146.1 GCA_027858355.1 Desulfobacula sp. | reverse complement strand
CATGAATAATGTGACATAATACTTCTTGAATTTGGTTTATTGGGCTTTGAATGTATTGTTTTCGATTTAAGTTTACGATAATGTTCATTTGCAATTTTTGTATTTGCTTTATAGTAAAGCCTTTCCTTTCTGGCGTGTTTTAAATGGTCAAGAGCTTCCTTGTGTATTTGCACTTGTTTTTTTTCTTTACTTTCATCTAATATCGCTGCAACCTGATTCAGGCGTTTTTTGAAATCTTCACATTTCATGCAAAGATCACTTCTCGGGTCGTTGAATCTAATATGAGGATATTCTTCCTGCCAAATTTTCAGAAAAGTTCGATAGGCAATGGGGTGTATGCCAGAGGCCTTAATACTTATCGTGTATTGCCGATGTACTGATTTAAAATTCATTATCGAAGGCAAAAGGATTCGTAATTTTCCTCTTCCTTTTCTAACATCTCGACCAGGATCGGGCAAACCGTGAATGTCGGCAAAATTTAATACAAAGGCTTTTACATTTTCTTTATCAAAAATGTTGTATGCATTCGTAGGTGAACGTCCAAAATTTCCATGAATTGGGATACTTATATTTTTACCACTAACATAACTTTTAAGTCGATCTAATCTTTTTGAAGTTTCTTCGTAATAAAACAAAAAAACGGCTTTACATACAGGACGATCAATACTAATTCGGTAGTCAAATCTTTTTCTCTCACGGTTTTTCCTTGAACGGGCAGACATTGAAAATTCTGAATGAGAGAGCATAGATTTTAGTTGTACAAGAAGAACGAAGTTCCGTTCCTTTTTTTTTAAAGACCTGAAAAATGCTCGGTTGCTGATTACTTCATCGATAGTCAATTGTTCCTGACAGTTTCGAGAACATGGACAAGGTGTATTCAAAAAAGATTCAACGGCCTTTTCTTCTTCTCTAATGCTGAATTTCGGGTCTTCATTAGTGTCGGGATTTTCGATTTGTGTAATGGATTGTGTGATGTCAGGACTTTCATTGCAATACTCTTCTAACAAATATTCGAATGCGTCATTTATTTCACGAATATAAAGTGAAGATTTTGCCAATGCTATTCCTTTTAACTCAATTAAGTCTTGAATAAAAAACTATGAAAGGTTATTAAACTATGACAATAAAAAATGCAACTTTTTTATTTCACCCTAAGCCCCCTTTTGCCTTTCACGACCCCAAATGCAATTATATTTACTAATGAAAAGGCTGCTGGAACTATAAGGGTTTCCTATTGGTATTTTAAAGAAATGTTGCATAAATGCAAGATATTGCATTTATGCATTTTAGTATTTTATCCCGTGTTTGGTCATTTTGCGCCAAAGGGTTGTGGGATGAAGGTCCAGTTCCCTGGAAGCTTCGGAAATACTTTCGCACCTTGAGACAGTTTCTTTTATTACCTGGTACTCTATCCTTGCAATAATTTTTTTTAGGGATCCTTGATGGGAAGATAAATTTGAAATACTTCCATCCTTCTCCCTGATTTCTGAAGGAAGATCGGCAATGCCTATCAGGTCTTCTTCGCTCATTATGATCATTCGTTCCACTATATTAATCAATTCCCTTACGTTTCCGGGGAAATTGTATCTGGCAAGCATGTCCAATGTTTCAGGGGCTAACCTTTTGTTAAGTTTTTTTTGTTTATTAAATTTTTTAAGGATGTTAATGGTCAATGGTAGAATATCTTCTTTTCTTTGTCTTAAGGAAGGAATGGATATGGGAACTACATTCAGCCTGTAATAGAGGTCTTCTCGAAAGGTTCCCTCGCTGATCATTTTTTTAAGATCCCTGCTTGTAGCTGCTATTATATTGGCATTCACATTTACTGAATGTTGTGAGCCGACTTTTGTAAACGTCTTGTCTTCGATTACTTCCAGAAGCTTTACCTGCATATCCAGTTTTAGCTCGCCTATCTCATCTAAAAATACAGTCCCCCCATGGGCGATCTCAATAAGACCTGCTTTGCCTGTCGGTAAAGCTCCCGTAAATGCACCTTTTTCATATCCAAATAACTCGCTTTCCATCAAGGAATCAGGAATGACTCCACAATTTATTTTTATAAACGGATCGTCTTTCCGGGGACTCATTTTATGAATGATTCCGGCCAACATACTTTTCCCCACACCGGATTCTCCCAGTAAAAGAACAGATGTTTCCGCCCTGGCTACCTTTATGGCCTTTTTTATGACTTGAATCATGGTTTGGCTCTTGATCACCATCTCCTTAAGGGCGTGTTCTATGCCATCATACTCCTGCAAAGTCTGATAGAAACGAGAGTTAATGCGTTTGGTATCTTCCAGCTGCCCTCGAAGATTATTTAGCTTAGTAATATCCCGAACATTTGTTACCACCAGAAAAATTTCATTATTTTCATCAAAAACCGGGGTACCGGTTACGATAAGCTGTTTGTCACCCTTGATCTGCTGTAAAATGGTTATGGGTTTCTTTTTCTCAAGGACTTCAAGGGTCACAGAGTGGTCAATAACTTTTTCTTCTACAAGGGTATGCATATTCCGGCCAATGAGATCTTTTTTTGAAAGGCCTGTAATCCTCTGATAGGCACGATTGAAACGAATGGTATTGGCATTGCCATCTGTGATATAGAGGCCGTCATAGGAGGATTCAAATATTGCTTTAAGCTCCTTGTGCAGCCGTTGATATCCCTGAAGTTCGGAAATCACGGTCTCATACTCTGAAATGTCCTGAAAAATTGAGAGAACACCTATAACCTTTCCATCTTTTTCCACAGGACAACGGTTGGCTATAATAGTAACATTAGAAAGTGTGATCTTTTTTTTAAACTGGGGCTGACCTGTTTTGATAATATTTTTTAAATCCGGCCATGCCTCTGGTCTTATTTCAGCTATATTCTTTCCAATCACATCTTGGGCCGAAGGATGCCCGAATATGAGACTGGCTGCCTCATTATAAAAAATAATTACCCCTTGATCATCAATTAAAAGGATACCGTTATTGGAGGAATCAAGAATAGTCGGCCAAAGTTCTGACAGGTTCTTTTTAATTAAATTCATATATTTGTTAGCTCAACCTTTTAAAAAGTGAAAATTATCCTAGACAAATAAAATAGGGTTTGTTTTTTGTCAAGAAAAGTAAAAAAACGCTGGATATTTTGCCATAAGGTGAGCTCAGATCAGAACGGTTACGTTCAGGGTTCGCCGATCGCAGGGGAGGAAACAAAGGGAGGAGCCCCTTGTGGCCCGCTGCTTTGGTAGCTATCACAGTATGTAGTTCAAGTGAAACCCTTAGATTAAATTTTTCAGAATATTCTTTATGAGGATTAATCCCTTCTTCTTTACATATATTCCAGAATATTTTCAGTTGTAAAAAACACATCTTGCCAGAACCATGGCGACACAATCCGGCATGACCAATAAATGGTTATCAGAACAAGGGTTAATATCTGTCAAAGATCAGTGGGGGAGAACACACATTACCCGGCCACGGCCCGGGAATCTTGATGAAATGCCCTGTGCGGACCCGCATGCAGGGTGTCGTGGGGCTGGGGGATTAAAAAACCCCCGGCTACCCGATTGGGGTTCAATAAGGTATCCTATAATCTCAATTTCAGGACCTAACAAATTCAAGCAACAGAGAATAATCATGCTCATCTGCCATTTTTAAAGCCTTAATATATTCGTCTCTGGTTTTATTGTGATTAGCAAGGCTCTCTCCACCCCAGGAGAAAACTTCTGTGGTGAATAATTTTTCAAGAATTAAATCTGCCATAAGTCTTGCATGTCTACCATTTCCGTTTGAAAATGGATGTATGAAGACTAACCTGTGATGAAATCTGGCTGCGAATTCATCTGGAGGATGAGTATCATACTCTTTCCACGCTTGAGAATCATCATACAATATTTGTAATTCCACTGAAATTTGAATATATGGGATTCCAATATTTTTCTTGGATTTTCTAAATTTTCCTGCTAATTTCCAGACATTAGAAAACATTTGTTTGTGAAGTTTACAAATAAATTCGATATTTAAAATGTCATTAGTTTTTAGATTGCCACTCCAAATGATCGCTTGGTTGATATTTTCCATTTCTAAAAAATCGAGTTCGTCACGGGTCGTAATATGTGTAGGCAAAAGTCCTTTAAGTTCGTTATAATCGAGAGGAGTTGCGCCGCCAGCATACTCAATCATTATTTATTCTTCTCCCATAATATAGAAGGCGAATCAATTATTTCTTCCACCATATTATTAAATGCTTTGTTAGCATTTTTAGATGAAAGTCCTTGAGCTTCCAAATTCATTGTGTGCATAAGCCTGTTCATTCGTTTTTGAGCAACAATTGAGGCTTGTTTTCTGACAGTATCATCTAAGCTTGTTCGAGGTGCAAATCCATAAACAAAAACACAATCAAGTTTATCTGCAACTCGATTCATGGTTTTAAGGGTAAGGCTTCCTGTAATTTCATCCTGTTCTATGCGAGGGATTCGAGATTTGCTGACTCCAAGCCGGTCGGCAAATTGTCGCATATTCATTCCCAAAACATCACGTATGGCGCGAATCCATCCCTTCATCGGCCTGTTTACCGAGGCGATAGTTGAAAAACGACTTAAGGTGTCATCCAATTGTTCTCGGATTATTTTTTTTTGTTTTTTTCTCATGTCGTTCATAATTATATATGCGTTTAATAAATTTTAGTACACATATATATGTGCAAAGCCAAATTGTCAAGCCATATATATATGTACTAACCATTTTGATTATTATACATATATATGGGTGCAATATAATTTTTCCCGAAATGTAGAAACTTCAAATTTTCAGCTTTGGATTTCTACCCAGTTTGTTCACATAGAACAACCAATATTTGAATTAAAAGTTGAGTACGCCTTAAAATCTGGATATAAAAAAAGCAGTCGGGAGACCTGTTCTGTTGAGAACTTTGAGAATAATAGTGAAGGATATTCCGCTGAAAGCCTTATATCCCGGTTGCAAAATTAATACGCCTTCATCATTATGGAAAAATTAAAATCAGGACCATGTTTAATCTTCTTTAGAATATACTATCTTTCCATCAACAATGGTATTGACAACACCAATTTGAGAAATTTCTTCCGGAGGGATAGACCATGGATCGCGGTTTAATACGACCATGTCGGCAAGTTTACCCAGCGAAAGAGTCCCCTTAACTACTTCTTCGCCTGTGGCATACGCGGCATAGGCCGTATACATTTTGAAGGCTTCATCAAGGGATATTTTTTCCTGGGGCCCAATAATTTCTCCATTGGATGACTGCCGAGTCACCATGCATTGTACTCCAAGCAATGGCGATTGAAACCCAACAGGGTGATCCGAGGAGGCAGCCACCCTTACTCCAGCATTCAGAAAGCTATTATGGGCAAACATTCTGTGGGCCCGCTGATCGTAAAACGGCTTCAATTTCTCACCATGCTGCCACAGGTAGGATGCAAAGGGTAAGGCCATGATTTTCGATTGATGCATGCGTTTCAAAATATCGTCGGTAATCATGGTACAGTGTTCGATTCTGTGCCGCGGGTTTAATCCGGGTTGTTTTTGTTGCGCCTGTTCAATGGCGCTCAAAGACATCTCAATGGCGAGGTCTCCATTGGCATGGATGCAGGCCTGGTAGTTCATATCGTGGATGCGCTGGACAAGCTGGTCCAGTTCCAGCTGATCTTCTATAAGTAAAATTCCATGGTCATCAGGATCATCTTCATGCCCATCTTTAAGCGCTGACGTATGGCCGGCAATGGCACCATCAACAATGATTTTTAATTTATCCCGAAGTCCTGCTTCAACAAAAAGCATCAAGAAATAAATTTTTATTGAGAATCCGTTAATTAAGTCCTTAAATAGGAGGCTCCGTTGGCGTCAACAATACATCCGGTGAGATATTCAGGCGCCTGCACCGCCAGCCATGCCGCCACCTCGGCGATCTCTGCGGGACTGCCCACACGGTCAAGTGGGCTTTGGGCTCGAATGGCGTCACCCTGGGGACCGTCCAAAACCATGGCAGCCATATCTGTCTCAATAAATCCTGGTGCAATGGCGTAAACAAAGATATTGTGAGGCGCCAGCGCCTGGGCCAGGGATTGGCTGCATGCATTTAGTGCGGCTTTGCTGGCCCCATAAGCCGGCGCGTCCGGCTCGCCCCTGAAAGCCCCCCTTGAGGTTATATTGATTATCCTGCCGCCACCGCTTTTCATCATCCACTGGGCAGCGTGAAACGACAGATGGGCTGGTCCCAGTAGATTCGTCGAGATGGTTTTCTCCCAGGCTTTCTGCCAGTCGAGAAAAGATGTCGTTGTAATCGGGTGAAACCCATAAATAGCTGCATTATTGACCAATACATCCAATTTGCCGGTTTTTTCAATAGCCTCATCTATCATGGATCCAGCGGCGTTGACGTCTGACAAATCCGCCTGAACCAATACATGGGAGTCTCCCTCAAGTTTCTCCAGGGTTGCCAAAGCCATTTCCCGGTTGCCATGATAATGAACCACCACGGTTGCGCCTCTATGGGCTAACTCTACAGCGATTTCCCGCCCAATTCCACGGGATGCCCCTGTGACAATCATTACCAAATCTTTATAATCTTTATTCATACCAAAATCCCCTTGTCTGTGATTCAATTATCAATTATCATAAATATTCGGGCTAAATCATTAAAGCAACTTTATGAAAAAACTATCACAGACTTGGTTTGAGGTACAAGAAGTTCTTCTCCCATTTTTGGGTATAATTTGATGAATCAGCATATCATGCACCCATTTTTTTTTCATCAGGGCTGACGTCTTCAGTTTTTTTTTGATGTTCAATCGCCTATGATCTTCCATCTCTTTTCCTTCTTGAACTGTTCCGGTTTATTGATCGGCATTAATAATGGCATTGATCAGGGGAACTGAGCACTCCTAGTTCAGAAAGGATTATTCTATTTCAAAGGCCCTTTCTCCATGCAGGGAATTATCCAGGCCGGCCAGTTCATCTTCTCTTTCCATCCTAAGGCCTCCTGTGGCTGCTGCAGTATTGGTTACCATAAAGGCCGAGGCAGCAACCCCGTCTGCAACCAGGGCACTGCCGGCATTGAATCCAAACCAGCCGAACCAGAGGAGGCCGGCACCCAGGGCAGTAAATGCTACACTGGAAGGGATCATGGGCTCTTTGCCGTATCCCTGGCGCTTGCCAAGGGCCAGGGCAAGAACCAGACCGGAAATTCCAGCATTTATGTGGACCATATTGCCCCCGGCAAAATCAACGGCACCCATCTTGTGCATCCAGCCGCCGCCCCATACCCAATTACACACCGGGGTGTAAACAAAAGTGATCCAGAGAATGGTAAAGACAATCCAGGCGGAAAATTTCATCCGGCCCACAGCAGATCCCAGGCTGTATTTCCCGTCTCAATGGCATTATCAGAGGCAAAGGCCCAGGCCGTGCGAATAAGTAAAATTCCCAGGGTAATCAGACTTGATTTCAGTATCATGGTCTTTTCCTTTTGTTAATGTTGGTCTTTTTGATTTTGTGATCATATAAAAGCAAAACCCGTACCAGGAGTATTTCGAAGTGGGAGTTTGTAGTATAAGATACTTAAATAACAGGAAAATATTAGTTGAATGAAAATCCATTAAATCGTGGCCGTGATAAATATTATATATTGTCTTACATAAATGTTTGATTTTATCTGGTATTAAAATACAAATATGTAAAAAAAATAAAATGACAATATTTTTTTGTTCAGTTTAATGCGGTATCTCTGGAAAGCTCGTTGTCTGGGAGCTGGTTTTGGGATGAAAAGGGGAAAATTACGTTTTTGTTGTTTTACGAGAAATCCATTTGCTGGTTTCAACGGTTAGGGTGATAGCCCCCCAGTCAGACTCAACTTTGCCAATTAAAAAATAGGGTCTTCCATAATCCAGCATATGGCAGAAACGGGCATAGGGCTTGGGGAAAAATACAGTTTCAATTATACCGGTTTCATCTTCAAAGGTGAGAAATTTCATGGGATCACCATGTTTTGTTTTGACCACTTTCCCGGTTATCAGCCACCCTGCAAATCCCACACGCTTTCCAATATGGCGGGACAGGTCCACGGCCTTGACGGTTTTTTTTTGTTTAATCTCATGGGCATACAGGAGGATGGGATGGCCTTGGCACAAAAATCCCAGTACAGAAAATTCCCGGCGTAAAATATCCATGGGAAGGTCTGGAGGAAGTTCTGGAATGGGTATGGTTTCCTGGGTCTGGTCAAAGAGACTGGGTGTTATTTTCCTGGTTTTTTTCTGGTGCCAGGATGAAAAGGCCCATAGCAGTGCGCTCTGGCCTTTGTTGCCCTTGAATATGTCAAGGCAGCCGCTGTGGATAAGGGATCTTACATCATCTTCCCGGGGCCTTACCCGGTTGAAAAAATCTTCAAGACTTGTGAATTTTGATGTTTTCCGTTCCCTTACAATACTCTCCATGGTTGTGGAAGACAGGCTTTTTATGGATAAAAATCCAACCCTGAGCTGGTCACTTGAGCCTGTCCATTTAATATGGCTTTTATGGATATCCGGCCCAAGGATATTGACCCCCATGCGCCGGGCTTCGGACACATAGGCAAAGGTGGAGTAGAATCCGCCCTGGTTGCTGATCACAGCTGCCATGAACTCGGCCGGGTAATGGGTTTTTAAATAGGCAGCCTGGAAGGAAACCCTGGCATAGGAGGCTGAATGGGGCTTGCAGAATGAATATCCGGAAAAACTGATGATCATATCCCAGATTCGCTGGATATCTGACTTGTTGATCCCTTTTTGGGCAGCCCCTGCAGCAAACCGGGTATAATAATCCCTGAGTACCTGGGTTTTGTCTTTTTTGGACATGATTTTTCGTAAATCATCTGCCTGGACATGGGTAAAGCCTGCCAGATGGACAGCCACCCGGGACACGTCTTCCTGAAATACCATAATGCCAAGAGTTTCGTCCAGAACATCTTCCATCAGAGGGTGAAGGGGTTTCCACACCCCTGTATGGAGGCGCTTGATATACTCCTGGATAAACTCGTTGGCTGCCGGTCGGATAATGCTGGAAAGAATAACTACATGGTGAAAATCGCCTATCTTGGATTTTTTCTGGAGCAGGCGCATGGCAGGACTTTCAATATAAAAGCAACCCATGGTATTTCCCTGGGCCACATGGTGCTGGGTCTCAAGATCATCCTCTGGGTCCTGGAGAGAAAAATCCTTGAAATCACCCCTGGATGACTGGATGCTTTTAATACAGTCCCGAACCACTCCCAGGCTCCTGTTGCCCAGAAGGTCTATTTTGACAAGGCCTGCTGCTTCAGCTGAATCCTTTTCCCACTGGATCAGGGGAATGCCCTTGGGTGCGGTTTCCACAGGCACATAGGTGTCAATGGGGTCTGGGGTGATGATAATGCCGCCGGGATGAACCGACAAATACCTGGGAGTGCCGATGATGGCCTGGGCATAGGCCATGATTTCAGGCCAGGGCTGGGGAAAATCCAGAAATCGGAATTCTGGTTTTTCCCGGATCCCGGCCAATAGATCCTGGGCTGGTTCATCTGTTTTCCAGAACCAGGGCAGACGGCTGGATATTTTTTGAATCTCTCCATCTGGCAGGCCAAAGACCTTTGCCACCTCCCGGACCGCCATGCGGGGCTGGAACAGCACATGGCTTGAGACCATGGCGCTGTGGCCTTTGAACTTTGAAAGGACAAAATTTAAAATATCATCCCGTTCATCCCAGGCAAAATCAACATCAATATCCGGTGGATCCTTTCGCCCAGGGTTTAAAAAGCGTTCAAAATAGAGATTATATTTCATGGGACATACATTGGTGATGCCCAGACAATAGGCCACAATGGAGGCAGCCCCGGAGCCCCGCCCGCAGATTCTGGAGGCCTTTTGTACAATTTCCTGGACCACCAGAAAGTATTGGCAGAAATTTTTCTGGGAAATTATGGACAATTCATGGTCAATCCTGGACATTACTTTTCCGGTCAGGCTTGGTCCATACCGGTCCAGGGCGCCCTGAAAGGTTTTCTCCCGCAACAGACAACAGGCTTGTTCATTGGTTTTTCCCTGGAAGGGCGGCATGACTATCCCAAAGTCAGGCCCTGTAAAGCTGATTTTTTCTGCCAGCATCCAGGTGTTTTCAACGGCCTTGGGAAGGGTGTTAAATTTTTGTTGGTATTGGTCAGGGGATGCCAGGAATGCAGTGGCAGGCGCCATATCCTGGGGAGTAAGCCGGCTGAGACAGGTGTTCTTATCAATGGCCCTGATCATGGCATGGGTGTGTATATCCTTTGGGTGTAAGAAAAAACTGCCCGGGGTTGCTGCCAGGGGAATGCCCCTTTCCAGGGCTGTCCTGCACAGGGGGTGGCTTTGGGACAAAGGGTGCCGGGGAAGGGCAGCAGCCAGGTCAAGGCCCATCTCATGCCACAAGGCCAGAAGATCTGGAGATTGGGTCAATACCAATAACCCGCTGGAGAATCTGGGCAGGTTGTGCGCCAGGGAAAAGTTTTCGTCCCTGTGTCGTCGGGTCAGCAATTGGGTAAGATTTTTGTAACCTCTATTGTCTTTCACAAGACAGACAGCCCGGTGGGGCATTCTGGGATCCGTGATTTCAGCCCCGATAATGGGGTCAATATTCAGGTCCTGGCATGCCTGAATAAAGGGCCATAAGCCGTATAAATTGTCTGTGTCTGTTAATGCAAGTTTCTGATATCCAAGGCGTTTTGCCTGCTGGCAAAGGCGTTTTACCGGTGCTGTTCCCCACATCAGGGAATAATGGGATCTACAGGTCAAAGGAATCATGGAGCATCATTCATAAAGGGTTGTCTCACTGGTCAGGGTTTAGGTTTTTGTCTGGGTTGCCTGGGTTGCCTGGGTTGCCAGATTTTTGGAGTAATGGGTCCTGTTGGCAAGGGTGAGGGCAGTTTTGACAACCCCTTTCCCAAATTTTGTGTTGATTCTGTCCATTGTCTGGAGGACTTTTTCAAAGTTGTCTGTTTTGCTGGTTTCCGTGAACAATGTCGTCTGGATCTGGGGTCTGACAGGATTTTTACAGATCAGTTCCAAATGGCGGATGCGGATTCTCCTTGTCCATGCCTGGAATAGAAGGGGGATGATTTTTTTGAACATCACCATTTCATTGGCTGTTGAGGGGGTGAGTTTTGTCCTGGCCATTTTTTGACCTCCGTCGGAATAGGAAAGTCTGAGGCTGAGAAACCTGCCATGCATGTTTCGTCTGCGCAAAGATTGACATATGGTTTCAACCAAAGGGAAAATCGCTTTTTTTAATTGTTCGGTATCATTGGTATCATCGCTGAATTCATGGTCTGCCCGGATAGAGGCATTTTTTTTCCAGGTCTGGGTGACAGGGGATGTGTCAATGCCCCGGACAAGGCCATGGATCTGGGATGCTCGATGGCTGAAAGCCACTTGAAGCTGTTCAAGGGTCAGGGATCGGATCTGGGATATATGACTTAAATTAAATGTTTTCAGCTTTATGATTTCATTCCTGGACAGGCACGGGAGAAGGGTGATTGGCAGGGGTTCAAGAAAGGCTTTTTCCTCCCCTGGCTCCACAATATATTCTCCGGCTGGCTTGACCAGGCGTGTGGCCACTTTGGCCACCAGTTTGTTGGTGGCAATTGCCCAGATGGGGTCCAGGCCAAAATCTTTTTTGGTTTCCTTGTTCAGACGAAAGGCAATATCCGGGGGTGGGCCGAAAAGTCTGCCGGTTCCGGTGATATCCATGAAAATATGGCCATCCCAATGTCCGGATTCAATGGCCGGTGTATAGGCCAGGGTTCGTTGGAAAATATGTTTCATAACCTGTTCATATTTATTGAGCCGGGGGGGCAGGATTTTGATACCCTTGTTGAATCGCCTGATCCGGGCAAGGGACATCCCCTTTCGGATGCCTTCCTGGTATGCCTGGTCGTTCATGTCATAGACAACAGCCCGGGGTGCGTCAATGGGAGCGATCACCAGGGGATATCCAGCAAGGGATGGGGTGAGATTGGTTTCCACGGCTGCTGCAAAGTCGGCTATATTCAGATGAATTATGGATCGTTCCCGGTCCCTTGATTGTCCGAGAGATGGTTTCATGGGATATCACTCCTGGTGCAGGTTTATGCCCCAAGGTGACTGGAGGAGCTCCATGCCCTGGGGGGTCCGGATGATTCCAATAACCTTTCCCTGGATCAGCACATCATCAAATTCGTAAATCTGGGGTTTGAAGTCAGGGTTTTCCGGGCGGAGTTCTATGGAGCTGGAATGGAGGAAAAAGCGTTTGACAGTTGCTTCTTCATTATGAATCAGAGCAACGACGATTTCTTTGTTATGGGCATATTGCCGGGGCTTGCAAATGGCGATATCCTTGTCAAGGATACCGGCATTTGCCATGGACTGGCCCTGGATCCTGAGGGCAAAGAGATTTTGGCCCGGGTATAGTTTGTCATCCACCAGGATATTGCCATCCCATTCCTGCTGGGCATATATGGGCAGGCCTGCAGTGATACTTCCGATAATGGGGATGATTTTCTGGCGCTGACTTGGGTCCATATCTCCAATATCGTCAAAAATGTGAATTGTCCGGCTGTATCGGCCCTGTCTGCAGATATATTTTTTTTCTTCAAGGGTTTTCAGGGTCTGGGCCACGGCTGAATGGCTGATATCAAGGTCTGAGGCCGCAGTTCTAAGGCTGGGCACTCTGCCTTTTTTCTGTATTCCCTGTTTCAGGTAGTCTAAAAGTTTTTGCTGTTTTTTTGTAAGTTGCGGTCTTATCATTGCTCACCTGCTCCTGTTAATTTTTGTCAGAGTGGCAAATTGTGACTCTAATGTCAATATAAATGTAAATGCTTTGTAAAGAAAAACCCTGAACAAAAAATTTAATTAAAATTAATATGGTTAGACCATTACAAATATGTATTCCATTGCCTGGCCTGGTTTTTTGTTGTATTGTCATGGAAAATGTGATTTTTTGTTGTTGACAATAAAAATTTTATGGGCTACAAAAAACTACAAATAGACTATAGAAGCGCTTCTTAAGCGGTTTGTCAGGTTAAAATTATAATGGATTGATATTCTGTATGGCACAATTAGAACTAAAAAATATCAGCGTAAGGTTTGGTGGGCTCTTGGCATTATCTGATTTGAGTTTTACCATCGGCAACGGGCTTATTGTGGGATTGATAGGGCCTAATGGTGCTGGGAAAACCACGGTTTTTAACGTTCTTACCGGTGTATACCAGGCATCTGAAGGCCAAGTGATCTTTGACGGGGACAGCATCCTTGGCAACAGACCCTATGTGATTTTTAAAAAAGGCATTGCCAGAACATTCCAGAATATTCGCCTTTTTTCCGCCATGACCGCTGTTGAAAACGCCATGGTTGCAAGGCACTGCCGGACCAGCAAAGGAATTGTCGGTTCTATTTTAAGAACCCCGTCCCAGAAACGGGAAGAGGCCAGGATCAGGGAAAAAGCCCTGGAAGCTCTGACATTTATGGGTGTTGGAAAATATGCAGATACCGTGGCTTCCAACCTGCCCTATGGCCTGCAGCGGAGGCTTGAAATTGCAAGAGCCATTGCCTCGGAACCCAAAGTATTGCTGCTGGATGAGCCAGCCGCTGGTATGAACCCCTCTGAATCCTCAGAGTTGATGAAGGACATTGCACGCATAAAAGACCTGGGCATTGATGTGCTCCTGGTGGAGCATGACATGAAAGTGGTCATGGGCGTGTGTGATCATATTGTTTGTGTTGATTATGGCGTTAAAATTGCTGAAGGAAATTCCCAGGAAATTCAGAATAATCCAAAGGTGATTGAGGCCTATCTTGGTCAGCCAGCTAACCAATAATTTTTAGGAGGAAAAGATGAAAAAAAGAATTGTTTCAATTATGGCTATGGGATTGATTTTGGTTCCATTTCTATTAGGTGGTGTTTCTGCAAAAACCTTGAAAATCGGTTCAATGAGTCCTTTGACAGGTCCCTATGCCTCTGATGGAACAGACATTAAAAATGGTGTTTTAAC
Organism: Desulfobacula sp.; assembly: GCA_027858355.1. The sequence continues at coordinate 5,635 of JAQICW010000146.1, read as the reverse complement.
AGCAATTGAAGTCTTTGAAGAAGCAGGTGGAATGCCTGGTTACGATGAAATTGAACTTTTCCCCCAGGACACTGCCTGTGACCCGAGACAGGCTGTTGCCTCAGCTAACAAACTTATCAACCTTGAAGTTGCAGGAGTTGTTGGTGCCTATTGTTCTTCTTCAACTATTCCGTCCTCAGAAACATTGGATGAAGAAGACATTATTATGATTACCCCGGCTTCCACAAACGAAAAAGTTACTGACCGTGGTCTTCCCTATATGTTCAGAATGTGCGGAAGAGACGATGATCAGGCCCCTGCTGCAGCCAAATTCATGAAAGAGTCTTTGGGAGCCAAAACTATTTTCATCGTGGATGATAAAACCACCTATTCCCAGGGCCTTGCAGATGGTGTTAAAAAAGCTGCACTGGCACTGGGCATGGAAGTAGTTAAACATGAGCATGTTAACCAGGGTGACAAAGATTTTTCCGCAATTTTGACCATGGCAAAACGGGCAAATGCTGATATCTACTACATGTCTCTCCAGGGATACTCTCCCGCAGCCATGATGACTCTCCAGGCAAAACGTCTGGGCCTGAAATCCCAGATTGTTACCCAGGATGCCGTGTTCCAGCCCAAGTACATGGATGTTGCAAAAACTGCAGCTGAAGGGGTTTACCTGACCTATGGTTTTACAGATACCAGTACACCTCAATACAAAGCCTTTGAAGAAAGATATGTGCCCAAATACGGTGCCATTGCAGCCTATGCAACCTATGCCTATGATGCTGCCACCTCCCTGTTAAACGCCATTAAATCAGCTGGTTCCACTGATTCTAAAAAAGTGAAAGCTGAATTGATGAAACAGGATTTCCAGGGTGTTGCAAAACATGTCAAATTTAGAGCCAATGGAGATTCCGGATCTTCCTACATTGCCTATAAAGTAGTTGACGGCAAGTTTGTTGCCTATTGGGAACCTGTTGCAGGTCTGATTAAATAATCCGGTTAAATATGATGCGGCTTTTGCCGCGGCAAAAGCCGCATCTTTTTGTCCACCCCAGGAACGAAAGTTAAGAACTTTAAAGATACTGGAAAATAATGGAATATTTTATTCAGCAATTGATTAACGGGATAACCCTTGGCGGGATGTATGCATTGATCGCATTGGGCTATACCATGGTATACGGTGTTATCCAGCTCATCAACTTTGCCCATGGTGAATTTTTTGCCGCTGGAGGTTATGTGGGTGCCATTGCCCTGGCTTATTTTGCAGGGATGGGTTATATGGAATCCTACCCCATAATCTGTTTGACAGCCTCATTTATGATTGCCATGGCCTATTGCGCCTATCTTGCCGTTGGAGTTGAAAAAATTGCCTATAAACCATTGCGGAAAAATTCCAGGCTGGCCGCTCTTTTGTCAGCCCTTGGGATGTCTATTTTCCTTTCCAACGGAATGATGCTTACCCAGGGAGTATATGACAAGGTTTATCCAGGTGAGCTGTTCCAGGGAAGATTTGATTTTGGCATGGTCACCATCTGCTAGCTCCAGATCATGATCGTATCCCTTACCGCTTGCCTGCTGGTAGGTCTCAATCTATTGGTGTTCAAGACTAAAATCGGTATGGCCATGCGGGCTACTGCCCAGGATAAGACCATGTCCGCCCTGGTGGCCATCGGCAGCAACCGGATCATCTCTTTGACCTTTGCCATTGGTGCAGGGCTGGCTGCAGCCGCAGGCATCATGTATGGCCTGTATTATGGATCAGTAAAGTATGACATGGGGTTTGTTCCCGGCATCAAGGCTTTTGCCGCAGCTGTTCTGGGGGGGATCGGAAATATTACCGGTGCCATGATAGGCGGTCTGATTATCGGAATGGTTGAAATATTCGGTGCAGGTTATATCTCCGGCGAGTACAAGGATGTGTTTGCATTTATCATTTTGATTAGCGTTCTTTATTTTAAACCAAATGGAATTATGGGCGAGAATATCGATGATACAAGAGTTTAAGAAAGTTTGGAAACCATATACCATCGGCATGTTGTGGCTTTTAGGGCTGCTCTGGCCGATGCTGGGCATTCATGCTGACGGTACCCTGACGTTTCAGAAAACTGTGACGGTCTGGAGTTATCTATTGGCAGGATCTTTTGTCTGTCTGATGATTTATGTGATGAAGGCCGGGGACTCCTTGCAATTTATTGCAAAGCCGGCTTCCCGGGTTGCAGGAAATATCAAGGCCGCTTCCACTGCCCTTCCCACCTGGGTCTGGATAAGTGCAGCCCTGATATTTGCATTGATCTACCCCCAGTTTGCAGGCCGCTACGGCACAGATGTTGCCATTAATGTGTTGCTTTATATCTGCCTGGGATTGGGCCTCAACGTAGTAGTGGGTCTGGCCGGGATGCTGGATCTTGGGTATATTGCATTTTACGGTGTGGGCGCCTATACCTATGCCGTGCTTAACGTCACCTATGGTCTGGCCTTTTGGGTCTGCCTGCCTTTGTCAGCATTCACTGCATGTATTGCCGGCTGTATAGTGGGGTATCCAACCCTGCGCATGCGGGGGGACTACCTGGCCATTGTCACCCTGGGTTTTGGAGAGATCATACGGATCATCCTCAACAACTGGATGACCCTGACCAATGGTCCCAATGGTATTCTCGGGATCAAGCCCATTGGTATTTACTGGCCGATATTTGAAAACGGATTCACCTTTGAACATATCTGGGTGAAAAAACTTCAATTCTTTTATTATTTTGCCCTGGGTCTGGCCATAGTTGTGGCCATTGGGGTTCAGCGCTTAAATTTTTCCCGGGTGGGCCGTGCCTGGGAATCCATCCGGGAAGATGAGACCGCAGCTGAACTCATGGGGGTGAATACCTTTATTTATAAACTCCTGGCTTATGCCATGGGTGCCGTGTTTGCCGGCATGGCAGGTGCGTTTTTTGCGGCCCGCATGAAATTTGTCAGCCCGGAAAGTTTTACCTTTCTTGAATCAGCCATGGTGTTGTGTATGGTGGTTCTGGGGGGCATGGGATCCATCCCTGGAATTATTCTGGGGGTTATCGCCCTGATTGTCCTGCCCGAGGTTTTCCGGGAGTTTGACTCCTATCGTATGCTGATCTTTGGCGCCACAATGGTTATCATGATGCTTTTCAGGCCTTCCGGTCTCATACCGGCCAAGCGTGTGGGTACCAGATCTGAAGAAAAGGAGGGCTAAAGACCCATGAGTGATCAACCAATTCTTGAATTGAAAAATGTCCATTCCGGATACGGGTCCATCAAAGCCTTAAAAGGGATATCCCTTAAAGTAATGCCCGGAGAAATTGTGGCTATTATCGGTGCCAATGGCGCTGGTAAATCCACGACGCTAATGACTATCTGCGGGATTGTTAAGGCGGAAAAAGGGGAAATTTATTATGATGGCAAGCTGATCAACAAGGTATCCCCGGAAAAGCTTCCAACCATGGGGCTGTGCCAGGTGCCCGAGGGTAGACGGATTTTTCCCAGGCTCACAGTTATGGAAAACCTCAGGCTGGGAGCCTTTCACAGGAATGATACCGATCAGATTCTGAAAGATATCCAGCATTCCTATGATCTCTTCCCAATTCTTGGCGAAAGGAAAAGTCAACAGGGCGGAACCCTGTCCGGGGGTGAGCAGCAGATGCTGGCCATTGCAAGGGCCTTGATGACCAAACCCAAGCTGTTGCTGCTGGATGAACCTTCCCTGGGGCTTGCTCCCATCATTATCCAGCAGATCTTTGATATTATTGCCACTATTAACAAAGAAGAGGGTACCACCATTCTCCTGGTGGAGCAGAATGCCAACCTGGCACTCCATGCCGCTTCCCGGGGCTATGTGGTTGAAACCGGGGAAATCACTCTGGAAGACAAAGCCAGCGATCTGCTAACCAATCCCAAGATTAGGGAAGCCTATCTGGGAGAATAAAATAGTATTTGAACGAAAACTCACCCATCTACTGCGTTGCTGCAAAAGCTTGCCAAATTATAAATCGGGCCTCATGTACAATAGTACACTCCGGTTTCAAGATTTTTTGCGCCTTGTATATGGGCAACTTTGTGAGCATTGCTCTTCTACGAGCCGTCCAAACACGGGGTTTTCGGTCAGGCACTAAAATAAGCGACGTTTGAAATAAGGACCTCAATTTATAAACTTTGCGGTCCTAAGTATTCTATTTTTACAAAGAGTCGGCTTTGGTTAATACAGAGTTGGCTCTTTTTATTTTCAGATAGATAATCCCTTGGAATCGATGGGCAGATTTTAATAGGGCTTTGATGTTTTTAAGGGGAAATGGGCTGATATGGGATCAAAATCGCGATCATCGTGGAGCAAAGTGAATCCGTGAGTAATACAGAAGACAGCTATTATCACGTCAATTGTTTTACGTATGGAAATACCTATTTTCCGGAGTTCCCGGTAAGTTTGTGCGCTTTTCAGGGCAACATTGTAACCGACCATTGGGCGAAAGGGCAAAGCACTTAGAAAAGATTTGGCAGTTTTAAAATCCTTATCAGACCGAAAACCCTGCAAGACCTCCAGGAAGATTAAATCTCCCATGATAATGGGCACTTCGGATAGATAATAGTCAAGCAAATCTGCCTGCCAGCTGGGTTTGCCATTGAAATAATCGATCCATACTGATGAATCTACCAGAATCAATGATCAATCCTCATCTCTTCAAGGTTCCCATCCCATTTTAATTGGCCGCGAAGAGTTTTTATTTTTTCCTGTTTTTTAATCTGAACCAATAACCTTAAACTTGTTTCAACAACAGCTTTCTTGGTTTTTATTTTACTAAGCACCATTGCCTCATTAATAAGATCATCATCAATTACAATATTCGTTCTCATTAGTGGTCTCCCAATTTATGTGTATGAATATAGGATATATACACATAAATTTTTTGTCAAGAATTAACCAGCCAGAATGTATGACAAGGTATGAAAAAACCGTCGAATTTCCAATAACCCCCATGCCCTATCAGGCACAATCGGATGAAAGTAGTGAGTAGTGAGTAGTGAGTAGTGAGTATTGGGTATTGAGTATTGAGGGAAGCTAAATTGACAAGTTGGTTCTCATAACTCATAACTCATAACTCATGACTCATGACTCATGACTCATGACTCATAACGCATTACTTTCATATAAAGTCTAAAACCTAGGTTTGCAAACCTTTAAAGGGGAGTAAAATCAAATTTCTGGCCGCCAATGGCAGCCTCATACATCAACCCGCCCTTGGTATGGACAAAGACTGCCATGCCTTTTGTGTAATTAATTTCAGCCTGGACACCTGTGGCAGGGCCTGCGCTTGCTCCGGCAGTTGCTCCCTGGCTGCCTGCCCTTGCCTGGGCCCCGGCAGTTATGGCAACCGCGGATGCAGAGGCATCAAATTCATAATTACCCCTGGTGAATTCATCATAGGCCCGTTTGTCCTGGAGAAAAATAATCTCGGAAAAGGCCTGGCCTCCCAGCTGGAACCCCACAGTTATTTTTGACAAAGAAACCTTGCCGGAAAGTGTTCTTTGTTTATAGACCTGGCCTTTTCCAAAGGCACCTCCTATCACAAAACCGCCTTTTCCTACAGTGGGAAACACGGCATATCCATAGCTATTATCAAAAAAAGGTTGGACAGCC
>JAQICW010000115.1 GCA_027858355.1 Desulfobacula sp. | reverse complement strand
CATGATCATAACCCCTGCACTTACAGGAATGAACACATATAAAAACCCAAGGTCATGGATTTTTTCGCTGCCGATAACGGCAATCAAGGCAGTTGCACCCCCGGGCGGATGCAGCGTCTTAGTTGCATGCATTACAGCGATTGCTGTGGCAACGGCAACTGCTGATGCGAGCCAGGGAAAAGGGTAAAATAATTTGTAGGCGATTACACCAATGATGGCTGATATGACATGCCCGCCGACAAGGTTCCTGGGTTGTGCTAAAGGACTTCGGACTGCACCGTATATTAATACGGCTGAAGCACCGAAAGATCCTATGATAAACACCAGATCATCGCCATTAAAAAGATTGTAATTTAAAAAGGCTACCGGTGCTATCCCCAAAAAGGCACCCACCCATGACCATGCTATCTCTGATAAACCAACCGATGGAGGGCTCTGGCCGCCCCCTTTCATTTTGTTGAAAAACGACATTGAATCACATCTCCTTAAGATTTGTGGATTAACACATGGTCTGGACGATATCGGATCGGGCAATAATTCCGATCAGTTTTGATTGATCATCAATTACCGGAACCCGATTGATATTTTTCTGATCCATAATACTGGCGACTTCTATTACAGGGGTTTTGGGCAGGATTGTTATACAGGGGGATGACATAATATCAGCCGCCACAAGTTTTTTAAAGTCAGCGGCAATACAGCCAGTAGTTTCAAGACATTGCAAAACGACACGCATAAAAGATGGTGCCTTATCATCATTCATTCTTTTTAAAAAATCTTTTTCAGAGATGACACCTGAAATGGTCTGGTCATCCTTTACAACCGGAAGACCGGAAATTTGGTTTTCAGCCATTTTTTTTGCCACTTCTGTAAGAGAAGCATCTTCGCTGACAGTGATGACATCTCGCGTCATAATCTGGTCTGCTTTAATTGCATTTTTCAACCGTGACATGGCATGACTGAAAGCCACGAGATATACCTCCATAAAATCAGAAGGCGTTATATCCAGATACCCGGGTATTTGTTTCATGGCCTGGATAATATCTTGATCTGTAATAGCCATGGTACATTCATTCAGTGAACTGAATTTCATTTTGCTTTTCTCCTATTTTAAGTTCAAAACCATGTTAAGAAAATTTCACAGTTTTATTAAAACAAAACCATATCTGGTAAAGGGTAGTCAAAATCCTGGATACAATTCAATAGATATTTTGCTGACAGTATCAGATAATATGACGGATAAAATAGAAAATTTCTTTGATCTATATCAAGTTTTTAATATTTATTGATTTAAATCAAGTTCCTTTTGTACTGGTAGCGATATAAAGATTAATGATTTTTATATGAAAGTAGTGAGTTATGAGTCATGAGTTATGAGAGCCAACTTGTCAATTTAGCTTCCCTCAATACCCAATACTCACCACTCATAACTTTCATGATTTGTTGTGCCCGTCAGGGCATGGGGGTTATAAAAAAGGGGGAAAGATGGGAAAAAAATTTCATACAAAGTATCTTGGCACGCACTATTTTATGAGGAGGCTACTACAGCTCTTATCATGTGTCATTGTATTCACTATCGGAGTTAAATTTTATCTTTTTGTATCTCAACTCGAAACAGGTATGATTCCCAGTTTTGAAAGACCCCCGGGTGTAGAAGCCTTTCTTCCGATCAGCGCCCTGGTCAGTTTAAAACATTTTTTATTTACGGGAAAAATTAACAGTATCCATCCATCCGCATTGGTAATTTTTTTAATTATTTGCATGACAGCTTTGATCGTAAAAAAAGGGTTCTGTAGTTGGGTTTGTCCCATCGGCCTGCTTTCGGATCTTGTTGCAAAATTGAATCATCTCTCCTTTAAAAAAAAGGTGGCCCTGCCAATCTGGGCTGATGTGGTATTGAGAAGCATAAAATATGGTTTGGCTGGTTTTTTTATCTGGACCATTTTTTACAAGATGCCAATACAAAGCATTGAGCAGTTTATTCAAAGTCCTTACAATCAATTTGCTGATATTAAGATGTTGCATTTTTTTACTCATATTTCCAATACTGCTTTGATCGTTATCCTTGTATTGTTTTTAATATCATTTGTCGTTCCATATTTTTGGTGTAGATATCTATGTCCCTATGGCGCTGTTCTGGGAGTGCTCAGCTTTTTAAGTATAGGGAAAATCAAACGAAATCCATCTAATTGTACGAACTGCGGCAGATGCGAAAAAAAATGTCCCAGCCTCATAAAGATCATGCAGAAGGAAGACATTTACTCTTCGGAGTGCACTGCATGCATGGCTTGTGTTAAAAACTGCCCGGAACAACAAGCCATAGGTTTTTCAATATACCCTGGAAATATACAGCTTGGGCAAACCGCAATTGCCTTGATATTGGTCCTTATATTTTTTATGGGTATTGTTATGGCCAAAGCATCGGGTAACTGGCAGAATAAAATTACAAAACCTGCGTACCTTAGATATGTGATACAAAGCACTATGCCATGGAATTCAAACGAACAGGCTGACTCTAAAAAGAAGGGAAAAATGATGAGGGCCATGAAAAATATTCAGACACAAAGAGCTCAAATGATTCAATATTCTAAAGAAAAAGGAAATTAAAATGATCATACCAGGTAATTTATTAACCACTGCAATGGCAGTCATGCCTCATACAGACGTAGATCAAACACTTAAAACTGCATTAAGTCTCGATATACCCTTCTGGCCTCAGTTACCAAATTACAGCTACTATGAAGATATGTATGTTCAGGCTGCAGAACATTTTCCAGGAATCCTGCTTGATATGGAAAATAAAACGCTGCGATTTTCCATGGATAAATTTATAGACGAATTTGAAGAAACCATGGCTCATTTTGAAGATCCGGATTATTTTGACGTCAGCCCCGCTTATTCTTCAGTATACCACAAGTTTTTAGACGTAGACCTGAAGGACAGGCCGGCGATACGGGGCCAGCTTGAAGGCCCTGTCAGTTTTGGTTTTAATATTCTGGATCAGGATGACCGCCCCATATTATTTGATGATACTATCAGGCCGTTTATGTTCGAAATCATGACAAAACGAATAAATGTTCAGCTAAGAAGGTTGAAAGAAAAAAATGCCAACGCATTTATGTTTATTGACGAACCCGGTATGCAATTCATTTTTTCGGCCATGTCTGGATACTGTGAGCAAAAAGCCAAGGAGGATTTAGATTTATTTTTTTTCACAATTGATTCCCCAAAGGGGATACACCTTTGCGGCAACCCAGACTGGGATTTCCTTTTGGGACTTGATATGGATGTATTATCACTTGATGTGTATACCAATGCCGAGATATTTGCAGCCTGCAACCGTTCTATAAAAAGCTTCTTAGACAGAGACGGGGTATTGGTTTGGGGAATAGTTCCAACTGGTATTGAGGCTTTTGAAAAAGAAAACCTTGATTTGCTTGCCTTTAAGTTAAAGACAATCTGGAAGGCTTTAGCTGAAAAAGGTGTCCCATTGGATCAGATTCTGAGTCAAAGCCTTATATCTCCTGCCACTTGTTGCCTTGTCAACCAGGACAAAGAGAGAACCGTTGAAAAGGCCTTCCAATTAACACAAAAGCTTTCTGAAAATCTTAGAGAACAATACACTTTTATATGAAGAAAGATAAGTGTGAGGGTACATTACTTACCCTTCCTCAATTTTTGAGTCATGACCCCAGGCTGGGCCGGGGGTCATGACTTCAGCTGATATCTGAAGGTTATTTTTTTAATGATGTAAACCACTCATTTGCCATCAAGGCCCTTGCCTCGGATGTCAGGGGAATGAGGTCACTTTTGTCCAGAAGGTCCATGTTAAATTTCCGATTCAGGGCAGCAAAATGCTTTAACCCAAATGCAATTTTATTGAGATAGGAAAAAACACCGATGGCCCCGGTGGAAAATTCATTTGCCCTTGTGCCGTAAAGGGCACGCAAATCAGGAAGATCGCAAAATATTTCTTCAATCGTTGAACCATATGATTTAAATCTTTCAGGCACATTTCCGTTTTTTATCTGGTCACCTATTGTTTTACCGGTCATGGCAGCAGCCATTGATGCCCGGCACAAACCAATCCCCAGAATATGACCATCCCCATAGGCCAGGCCCTTAAATACCTGATCTTCACTTGCAAAGCCGCCGGTCATCACCATGGCGGGCAGAATGGATCCCTGGGATTTTAATTGTTCACAAATGCGGACCACTGCATCTTCTAAGCAGACCGTGGGCAATGACCATTCGTTCATCATCTTTGAGGGGCTGTATCCTGAACCGCCTCCGGCTCCGTCAA
>JAQICW010000082.1 GCA_027858355.1 Desulfobacula sp. | reverse complement strand
CCATGGGACAGCAGCGACTCAAACCATCACGGATCCGGGATGTGGATCCGTATCTCAACCAGCTTCTGCCGGTGACACCCCAGATCCTGGGAAATGTGGCAGAAGACTTTATTTTTCTGGCCAGGCACCTGGCTGATATGGGGCATGACCTGGTAAACTGGAACCTGGGATGCCCTCATTCAAAAATCGCAAAAAAAAAGAGGGGGTCGGGTCTTTTAATGTATCCTGATGAAATTGATGCCTTTCTGGATACTGTGATACCCAAAATTTCAAATACACTTTCCATAAAATTAAGATTGGGCAGAAAATCAAAAGATGAAATTTTCAAGGTCCTGCCTGTCTTAGATAAATATCCCTTAGATGAAATTATTCTTCACCCCAGAACCGGAATACAAATGTATGAGGGGACATCGGATCATGAAGCATTTGAAAAAGTCCTTTTATACAGCCGGCACACACTCACCTATAACGGTGATATAACGAGTTTAAATACCTTTCATACAGTCCAAAAAAAATTCCCATATATCAGGCGATTCATGATTGGTCGGGGACTTCTTTCTAATCCTTTCCTTGCAGAGGATATAAAAGGTGTTCTTGTAAATAAAAATCAAATTGACCGGTTAAAAAAATTTCATGATGATCTTTTTGACAATTATCAAACCATATTCTCAGGACCTGCCCATTTAACCGGACGAATGAAAGGGTTCTGGAGATACCTTGGACCTTCGTTCAAGGATAGCAGGAAACAACTTAAAAAAATATTAAAAGCTGATTCAATCAACAAATATAAGGACATTGTTGAAGCTTTTTTTAAAACTGAACCTGAATTTATTAAAAAATAGGGGTTTTTACCTATTGAAAAACCATTACTTTTTTTATTATATATATTGAGCCTTTGAAAATTTTTAATTCAAGTTAATAACTTGGGGAGAATAAATGAACAAGCTTAAATTGATTGAAACTCTTAAAAACAGATGCTCTCTGACGCAAAAGGAAGCAATAGACCTTGTCAATATATTTTTTTCAGAAATTGCAAAAGCTCTGGCAAAGGGAGACCGGGTCGAGATTAGAGGGTTGTGGGCCTTACATTTAAAAAGATATCAATCCTATACCGGCAGAAATCCAAAAACCGGAGAACTTGTTCAGGTTGCTTCTAAAAAACTTCCGTTTTTTAAATGTGGCAAAGGCTTAAAAGAAAGGGTCGATTACCCCGCCAATTAATCCTATCATATTGTTATTTTCCCTTTTTTTTATAGAAAACCGGGAATCAACACTTGCATATTTATCATTTTAATTTAATATATGAACCAGATCTACATCTGTTGATTTTTTAATTAACTAATGTTTAAAATTAACTTTTTCGCAAATATAACTTTGGAGGAATAAAAATGGTTGAGCCAACAAAGAATATTCTTTTTGCATCTGATCTTTCTGTCAATATGAAGCAGGTTTTTGAGCATGCTGCAACTTTGGCCATTTACCAGAATGCCAATATCATCGTTCTTCATGTAATGGAAGAAAACCAACTTTATGAAAAGCACATCCGCATGGCGTTTGGTGAAGAATTATATAAAAACTTAAAATCAGAACATAGAAACGGGGCAAGAAACATCCTGATAGGAAAAAATGTTGATGCCCTGAGAATCCGTCAAGCTATTGCCGGCTTTTTTGAAGAAACCGGGCAAAACAAAGAGCCTTCTGAAAATAATTCCCTGATTTCAAAAATTCTGGTGGCTGAAGGTCGTTCCATTGCTGATGAAATAGCATCCACGGTTAAAGAAGAAGACTGCAACTTGATAGTTATGGGCTGCAAACAGCAGGGACTGCTGGCAGAAGCCATGGGGAATAATGTGGTCAGAAAGGTTTTGAAACGATCCAGTGTTCCGGTTTTTGTCGTTCCATTTCATGGAGAATAGGGTTCAGGGGGAATAGGGTCTATTGAAGACAGATCTTTTTAATATGCGCAAGGTATGTATCCATTCCTTTTAGAAAAATATCATTATGATTTGCCCCTTTGATCTCTAAAAGCGTTTTATCGCTTGAACCACATGAGGAGTCTATGGCTGCTGTTAATGACATTGTCTTAATATATCTTGAAGATGCACCCGTATCTTTTGCAAGGGTTGAAAGCATCCTTCCGGATGCTAAAAAGGACTGGTACCACATCAAATTATTAATGCTCCAGATCCCTTTGCAGGTGGTCACTTGGATTTTAAAAGGTGATTATATAAATGGCAGTGAATTTCATATGAACGGTCAGAAAATGAAACTGGAAAAAGTAAAAAGCCCCAGGGAGGGCCTGCCATTAAAAAAGCCTGAAAGCCCCAGTGATAAAAAGGCTGCAAAAGATATGGGGTCTAAAAAAAAGACCCCGGGCAAAATCATTTCCTTTTCCGACTTAAAAAAGAAAAATGAACCAGAATCTGGATAGAATCTTATCTGCCTCAAGAAGAACGGATATCCCGGCCTTTTACATGGACTGGTTCATGGACCATATCGATCTCGGTTTTTTCAATGTAAAAAATCCCTTCACAAAAACCATCAAAAAAATTGGTGTATCCAGGGACTCGATTCACTCCATCGTATTCTGGTCAAAAAACTATGATGCCTTTATCAAGGCAAGGGCTGGTGAAAAACTTTTGCAACTTGGATTCAATCTATATTTCAATTTTACAATAAATTCTGAATCCTCTTTGCTTGAACCAAATCTTCCTCCTTTAAGAAAAAGGATTGAACAATTAAATAAACTTGCCTGCCTTTTTGGGCCCCAAAAAATATCCTGGCGGTTTGACCCTATTTGTTTTTATAAAACCGAGCCCCTTGGGCCGATAGAAAATAATCTTTCTGATTTTCCCTTAATTGCACAAGAAGCCTCAAAACTTGGAATTAAAAAATGTGTTACAAGCTTTTTTGATAATTACAGCAAAATCCAAAAAAGACTGAATTTTTTATATAAAAAAAATCATCAGGCTGTTCTTTTTACTGATCCGCCCATGGATAAAAAAAAACAAGTGATTCATAAAATGGAAAAATATTTGACTTCAACAGGCATAACCCTTCATCTGTGTTGCGAAAAAAAAATATTCTCAAGTCTTGATGCTGACACCACGGTATTGGAGAATTCATGTATTGACGGCAAATTGTTAGAAACACTCTTTGGCCGGAACCCTGAAATTAAAAGAGATTTTGGCCAACGCTCAAAACAGGGGTGTAAGTGCACCAAATCCATTGATATAGGATCATATGATGACCACCCCTGTTTTCATAATTGTCTTTTTTGCTATGCAAACCCTCAAATTGATAACATCATTAAAGAAAACCCGGGCCTCAATGAAAATTAAAAATTTAAAAATTCATGGAAAAACATTTTTAGCTCCCCTTGCAGGAATAACCAACCTGCCCTTTCGACTTCTTGTAAAAGAATGCGGCTGTGCTGTAGTCTGTTCTGAAATGGTCAGTGCAAAGGGAATTTTTTATAATTCTGAAAAAACCCTCACTCTTTTGTCTTCAAAAATAGAAGAGCAGCCCCTGTCGGTTCAATTGTTCGGGTCTGATCCCGATTCCATGGCAAATGGTGCGAAAGTTATACAGGGTCTGAACGTAGCCAGTATTATCGATATCAATTTTGGCTGTAGTGTAAAAAAAATTGTGAAGCAGGGGGCTGGAATTGCATTGATGAGAGAACCTAAACTCAGTGAAATAATTTTAACTGCAGTCCGAAAGGCAACTGATCTGCCTTTGACCATAAAATTACGCTCTGGCTGGGACCCTTCCGGTCAACAGGCCTTTGAAATTGCGCGTGTCGCCCAGGATGCCGGGATTGATGCCATCACCATGCACCCCAGAACTGCAAGCCAGGGATTTAAAGGCAAGGCAAACTGGCATCTCATTAAAGACTTAAAAAAGCAATTGGCAATCCCTGTTATTGGCAATGGAGACATTAACAGTGTTGAAGATGCCCAAAAAATGATAGCACTTACCAGATGTGATGCCGTCATGGTGGGGCGTGCTGCAATGAAAAATCCCTTTATCCTTTCCCAGATCGATGATTTCCTTGAAACCGAGTCTTATCAGACCCCTTCAAATTACATACTGTTCAGAACAATGGAACGGTTGACCCAGATGTATGTGGCTTATTTTGGTGAAAAACCTGCCTGTCGAATGCTTCGGAGCAGGCTTTCATGGTTTGTAAAAGGCTTGCCCGGATGTTCTGCCTTCAGGGCTAAACTATCCGGCATCAAATCAAAAAATCATATCCTGGACCTCATCAACGAGTTTGAAACCAGTATAGCATAAACTTTTTATTCTTTTTCATAAACAGCTGTTGCAATTGAACTGACCCCACCTCTGGGGGTGAATTCGCCGGTGACCTCCATTCTCAAGGGTTTTAAAACCTGAACCAGATCATCCAGAATCCTGTTGACCACATGTTCATAAAACATGCCGACGTTTCTAAATTGCAATAGATAATATTTTAATGATTTGAGTTCAACAATGGTTTCATCCGGTCTGTACTTTATCGTGATACAACCATTATCCGGCAGGCCTGTCATCGGGCATAACGATGTATATTCCGGTTGCCTGATGATAATATCAATACTTCGTTTGGATTTATAGGCATATGGTATGGCCATTAAAAAATCTGTCTTTACAATACTTGGATCTTCAATTTTATAACTGGTCTTATAGGTTTTATTTTCAATCATGCTGATTTTGTCCTTATTATTCATAATTATACATAAAAATTATCAAATAATAAATTTTATCATAAAGGGCATTCAGTTTCAAACGAATAAAAACAGCGAAAAGGCGCATTTGTGTCGCCCTTTGCCAAATCGTAAAAAAGTTCGTAAAAAAGCTTGACAAG
>JAQICW010000751.1 GCA_027858355.1 Desulfobacula sp. | reverse complement strand
AATCTGAATATACAAGAAAAAATTTTAGCTTTCGTTGCCTTGTTTTTCCTTAGCCTTTAGCCTTAATTGGTTTTCTTTTTTTCCGATTTCCCTTAAGGATTTCATTTCTTTTTTAATCATAATGGTATTTTTATTTTTATAGACCCTGATTTGACCGGGCAAATCCAGGCTTATGCCCGAGGGTGTATTAAAACAAAATTCAACAATATCATTTATATGGGCATGGGAAATGCTCTTTAAATCTTTTTTGATCTTTTGAATTGCCTTTCTAAATACCCGGTTTAAAATAGCCGGGTGAAGGTTTGTCATTTCAGGTTTTGAAAACACAAGGCAGGATGTTTCTGATTTGATCAAACAGGAAAGAAATGTTTTTTTGGTTTCAATTTCCCAGAAGTCTTCTTCCTGTTTTAATATATTGCTCAGCCTGTCCAGGCTGTCCGTAATTTTTGGATTGTATTCTGCCTGAAGATAAGGAATCAGTTTGTACCTGATTTTATTTCTTAAATACGCCATATCAGTGTTTGAAGAATCAAGCATATATTCCTGTTTTTTATTTTTTAAAAAATCAAGGATACTTCGTTTAGACACCCGGATCAAGGGCCTGATATATCTGCCGTCCCTGAATGGCGGGATGCCGCAAAGCCCTTTGGGACCGGCTCCCCTTAACAGGTTCATCAATACCAGTTCTACATTGTCGTCTTTGTTGTGGCCCGTGGCAATTTTTGTGTATCCATGGTTTCTGGCAACCTGGTTAAAAAAATGGTATCTGACCTTTCGGCCGGCTTCTTCAATGGATAGGCGATGTTTTTTAGCATAAGCTGTTACATCTTTTTGTTCATTAAAAAACGGCAGATCAAGTTTGTCTGCAAGCATTTTTACAAAGGCTTCATCCCTTATGGATTCCTCTTGCCTAAGCATATGGTTCAAGTGGGCAATTGCAATAGTTATGCCATAATTTTCTTTAAGGCCCAACAGGGACAACAAAAGGGCAACAGAATCCGGTCCACCTGATACTGCCACCAGGATCCTGTCTTTATTTTGAAACATTCCAAAATCAAAGATGGTTCTGGTAATTGTGTTGAGAAAATCCTTTTTCATGAATATTTTGTCCATCATGTCAGCAGGCAAACAGAGGCTGCCTGGATTTTTCAATCAATCCGGAAGCCCAGGCTTTTTCAAAGAATGATGTGATGGCAGCTTCTCCATTTTCCCCAATATCTTTTGAAAAATTATTTACATAAAGCCTGATATGCTGTTGGATGACATCTTCATCCAGCTCCTGGGCATAGGCCTGGATATAGTCATATGCCATGGAAGGATGCAAAAAGGCATGGTCAATGCTTTGTCTGATCAGGTTCTGGATGTTACAGGCAATACCAGGATCAATATCGCGTTTAATAGCAATACAACCCAATGGAATGGGCAAAGATGTTTTGTCTTCCCACCATTGTCCCAGATCTGCTTTTAATTCAAGTCCCATGGTCTTATATACAAATCTTCCTTCATGGATAATCACACCAAAGTCAGCCTTACGTTCAATCACAGCCGGCATGATCTTTTCAAATGGCATGGGGATAATGCTTGTGTCTGTATCGGCAAACAGATCATCCATATAGAACCTGAAAAGATGATAGGCCGTTGTTCCTAAACCTGGAACGGCAATCACTGGCTTGCTTTTGTCATTTATGGATCGCCCGGGAAGAGAGATGATCAAAGGTCCACAGCCCACACCTAAAGCTGATCCCGTCCTTAACAGGGCATATTTGTCCCCAAGGCTGCCAAGGGCGGCAAAAGACAACTTGGTGATATCATATGTGCCTTTGGCAGCCTTCTGGTTCAGAGTTTCCACATCTTCTAACACAATGTCAAAGGAGTATCCATGGAGTTCAATCAACTCTCTGGCAATGGCCTTGAAAATAAAGGTGTCATTGGGGCAGCTTGAAAAGGCAAGTTTATATGTCTGAGTCGCTTTCATTTTATTATTATTATCAAATAGAACACCATAAAAGCAATTTGATTTTTAATATCAGCCAACTTTACTTTTATCCTGCCATGCTTATTATATCCCGGATATTGACAGAATAAAAAAAGCATTGCAGGAGTAATAACCAGGGTATGAAAAATGGGATTTCATCAGATTTAGCAGGGGTTCGAACAAAAGGAAAAAATAATATAATTCCAGTTTCAAATTCCAAGGAGCTTGACAGAATAATTGTAAAGGGAGCAAGGGAACACAACCTTAAAGATATTGACATAGACATTCCCAAAAAAAAGATGGTCGTCTTTACCGGGGTGTCAGGCTCTGGAAAATCAAGTCTTGCCTTTGATACGATTTTTGCAGAAGGACAGCGCAGATATGTTGAATCCCTTTCTTCCTATGCCAGGCAGTTCATCGGCCAGATGGAAAAGCCAAAGTATGATACCATAAGAGGGCTTTCCCCCACCATTGCCATTGAACAGAAAGCAGCCAGCAAAAATCCCAGATCCACTGTGGGAACCATAACGGAAATTTATGACTATCTGCGGGTATTATTTGCCCGCCTCGGAACCCAGTATTGGTATAAATGCGGGGAAAAAGTAGGCCGGGGCCATGCCCAGAGCATGGTGTCCCAGATTTTGTCCCTGCCCCGGAATTCAAAAATTCTCATCCTTTCCCCTGTCGTGGAAAACCGGAAAGGAGAGCATAAAGAAATAGTTGATGATCTGAAAAAAAAAGGATATGCCAGGGTCAGGGTTGATGGGGTTGTCCAGAATCTTGAAAATGTCCAGACCCTTGCCAGAAATAAGAAGCATCATATAGAAGTCGTGATAGACCGCTTAACCATTAAAAATGATAAAAAATTTGAAACCCGCCTGACCGACTCTGTGGAGGCTGCCCTTAAACTTGGAAGCGGACAGATAATTGTCCATTATCTGGGCAGAGAAGATCTAAAAATGAGTGAGGAGCGTTCCTGCTGCGGAATTGCATATCCGGAACTCAGCCCCCAGATTTTTTCGTTTAATTCACCTTTGGGCATGTGTCCGGACTGCAATGGTATTGGAACGCTTCTGTCCATGGATGTTAACAAGATTGTGCCGGATGAAGATTTAAGTATCCGCCAGGGTGCTGTGATCCCGTGGAAAAATTATTTTATTAAAAAACCACGGTACCAGAATGACAATTCCTGGGGAATGAGTCAGCTTAATGCCATGGAAAAACAATGGGGTATTAATTTTGATATGCCCTGGAAAAAATTGCTCCAAAAAGATAAAGACCTTCTTTTGTACGGGTCCAAACATAAAGAAATGACAGTAAACTGGAATTCAGCCAAGATCCAGGGAGAATTCACCAGAACCCATGAAGGACTGATTCATACCTTGATGAGGCGCTACAGGGATACCCAGTCTGAAGGACAGAAAAAATACTATTCTGCATTTATGACAGCCAGCACCTGTCCTGCCTGTGAGGGCAAGCGGCTGAAAAATGAGGTGCTCCATGTCCATATCCATGAAAAATCAATTGTTGATTTGACAGCCATGACTATCAGGCAGGCTTTTGATTTTGTCAATGGCATGAACCTGAGCGGAAATAAGATGCTGATAGCTGAAGAATTGTTAAAGGAAATATCAGACCGGCTTGGATTTCTTGTAAATGTGGGCCTGGATTATTTATCCCTGGACAGGAGCGGTCCAACCCTTTCCGGAGGTGAATCCCAGAGAATCCGGCTTGCATCCCAGGTTGGATCTGAACTTACCGGGGTCCTTTATATTCTGGATGAGCCTTCCATTGGGCTGCATCAGAAAGATAATATTAAATTATTGCAGACCCTTCATCATTTGCGGGATATTGGCAACACCCTGATTATTGTGGAACATGATCAGGAAACCATGGAAAAATCAGACTGGATCGTGGATATCGGTCCTGGAGCAGGCCACCTTGGCGGAGAGATCGTGGCCCAGGGCACACCAGACCAGATTAAAGAGAACCCGGCATCAATTACTGGTAGATTTCTAACTGGTAAAGACCAGATAGAAATTCCAAAAAAAAGAAAAACCCCTGAAACCTGCGGGAACAAATGGGTCACCATTGTTAAGGCATCGGAAAATAATCTGAAAAATGTCACTGCTAAAATACCCCTGGGTTTGCTGGTGGCTATAACAGGTGTGTCAGGGGCTGGAAAATCAACCCTGATCAATCAGATTTTATATCCGGCTCTGGCTGTGAATCTTCATGGTTCACAAATGAACGTGGGCAGGCATGAGAAAATCAAGGGGCTGTCCCATTTAAATAAAATTATTAATATTGATCAAAAGCCCATCGGCCGGACCCCAAGAAGCAATCCTGCCACATACACCAAAGTATTTGACCATATCCGGGATTTTTTTGCTTTGCTGCCGGAATCCAAGGCCCGGGGATATAAAAAGGGAAGATATTCTTTTAATGTTAAGGGTGGCAGATGTGAGGCCTGTAAAGGCGATGGACATATTAAAGTGGAAATGCATTTTTTAGCAGATGTGTTTGTCCCCTGTGAAGTCTGTCATGGTAAACGCTTTAACCGGGCAACCCTTGAAATCATGTATAAGGATCATTCCATTTCAGATATTCTGGATCTTTCCGTGGTTCAGGCAAGAGATCTGTTCACAAGCCATCCGAAAATTCTACATATCCTGAATACCCTGATGGATGTGGGGCTTTCCTATATCAAACTGGGACAGGCAGCCACCACGCTTTCAGGGGGAGAAGCCCAGAGAATCAAGCTTGCCCGGGAACTTGCAAAGCGGGATACTGGAGATACCCTCTATATTCTTGATGAACCAACCACAGGGCTTCATTTCCAGGATGTAAAACTTTTGCTCAAGGTTCTTTTCCGCCTTACAAACGCAGGCAATACAGTGATTATTATTGAACACAATCTGGACGTTATTAAAACATCTGACTGGATTATTGACCTTGGGCCTGAAGGGGGCAGCAGCGGAGGGGAAATCATTGCACAAGGTTCCCCTGAAAAAATTACAAGATCTTCCAAAAGCTATACAGGGCATTATTTAAAGAAAATTTTAATGGTAAATAAGAATAAGCTATGATTTTTTTAAAATGGGTGATCCGTCCCTATCTTTATATACTATACGTTTTCCAGAAATTGACAAAAACAGGTTCCTTTGGAAAAGATCAGGCAGTTTATATTAAAACGCCCTATGAAAATATGGGTAATATTATAAAAGATGGACTGTTCAAATACCATGTCAAACAATTCCATGGATCATCCTGTTCCGTTGCCACCATTGCATCTGTGGTGAATACCCTTCTGGATAAAGACGGGTCTTTGAACGGGCCTGCCGCAACCCAGCAGGACCTGCTTGAAAAGGTGAAAGCAGCGCACTGGAAGGAGCGGATGAGTGACACAGGGTATAAAGGTCGCAGGGGCCTTCCCCTCCAGACTCTGTACCAGGTCGTACAAAGCAGTCTTGAGGTTTACAGGATTCCCTGTCAATCAGTTGAAATGGTTCAGACGACAGGTGACCCTTTAAGATCAAAGGCTATCAAACATGTGCTGCACCATAGACTTGAACAATTTGAAAAAAAAGGCAATTGCCTGATTATCTCACATTTTGATCAGGGCAGTTTTATACAGGCCCTTCACATCCCCCATATATCTCCCGTGGGCGGGTTTGATTCTGTGTCCGGGAAAGTCACTCTCCTGGATGTTGATTCTTCTCAAACCTTTCCATATCAGGTTTCTTTTGATACCTTCTATAAAGGATTGTCATACGATTACAACATTATGTTCCGGCATTTCGGATATGGCGAAGGCGGCTATATTTTTATCCGGGTTTAATCCTTGCATAGGGTGCCGAAGAGTCACTGAAATTTTTATTCACAACTCGTGGATTTGAATAACGCGATCCCCTTTAATAGTTCTCGCCTCTTCTACAATTCGCTTGTGGTGTGTAAAAAGAATCACTTGATTTTTTTTCGATAAATCAGCCAAAACCTTGAGGGTTGCTTTGGAACGTTCATCATCAAAGTTTATCAGAATATCATCCACAATAAAGGGCATGGGTTCATTCACTTCAAGGCGCCACTCCAGAGTGGCAAGGCGTAGGGCAAGGAAAAGCTGGTCACGAGTTCCCGAACTCATTTTTCCCACTGTAAGACGTAAATTATCCGGTCGCACGCCGACGAGAATCGGTTCTCCTTTATCGTCCACATCGGTACGTAGCCCTCCAAAGGAGCCCATGGTCAAATTGCTAAAATACCCGGAAGCAATTTTCAAAACTGGATCCTGATGCTCTTCCCGGTTGCGTTCTATTTCCTGCTGTAAAATCTTGGAGGAAAGCTTTAACAGCGAATACCTTTCAGCCAGTCGCCGTATTCTGGTCAGTTCCTGTTCCATTCTTTCTGCAATCTCAGCAGCCTTAGCACTGCCATCCATGGCGGCAAGTTTGGTATTTTCCTCGCCGATCACTTGGGAGATTCTATTGATCTCAGGATTTATTCTTTCCTTAATATCTATTCCCAGAGACTCAATCAGGCCAGGCAAATCATCGGCATCAACCTCTGTCGTCTGTCGGACAAGCTCTTCAAGCTGGACACCAGCACCAATTTTGGCCAGGCTTGTCTCGGTATCAGAAATTTTTTCCTGTAGCCGCTGATATTCCCGAAACTTAGTTATTACTGCCGCCAATTCTTCCGATTTTTTACATTTGGCTATACCAATGAGTTCATCCATCTGCTTCTTTGCAATTTGCAAAGTTTTTTTAGCCGCAGAGACCTCTTCTTTTAGAGAGTCTATCTCCTCAGAAAGCTTAGCATACAGAGCATTGTCTTCTTGAGCTTGGCTGAGCATAGTTCGCAATTTCAGGATTTCCTGGTCCAAAGGCAAATCCACCAGGTCAGGGGCAGCTGTCTCAAGCAGGTTCTTAACCGCCACCTCCAGTTCAGTCGCATCACGTTCAATACCTTCAATGCGTTTCCTAAGGTCATCTGCCTCCTTCAATTTATCAAAGCAATCCTGAAGAGTCTCAATAAGTTCAATGGCTTCAATTGTGGAGACCTCGCCCTTAAGACCCAAATCCCAAAAGGCTTTTTGCCACTGCCCCTGCCAGTTGGTCAGGTCCTCCTGTGCAACTTTAAGATCTTCCTCTGCCTGAAAACAACCCTTCACCGTTTGTTCCTGTCTTTCTTTGAATTTTTCAAGATTTGCCTTTTGGTTAGCGATTCTCTCCAAGACGGCCTCCGCAAAAATTAAAACCGGCCCAAGTTCTTCACCGGTAGGTATGCCTTCTACAACAATGGAATTGAGCTCTTTTTGTAATGCGTGTTTAAGATCTTTTCGGTGTCGCACATCCCTCAAGATTTCCTGCTCCTTTTTGAAGATGTCAGTCACCCTGAATCGGAGTTTATCGATCTCGGCCAACCAACCGATCATTTCTTTTGGGGATAGAGGTATAATTTTAGAAGATTGCCATGCGAATAGCCAGGACTCATGAAGTTTTTGTGCTCTAAGTTCCAGTGCCGTGTCTTTATTATTCTCTGCTATGGTCTCTTGAAGAGCCTCTTCCTGGGCCCTAAAAGAGGCTGTATTTGCTACCCGGTCTGCCTCTCTACGCAGTCGGTCTGCAAGAGCATCAGCATTCTGCACATACCCTTCATAAGCATCAGGAAGGGATAGTTCAGGATCATAAGACCAACTTTCTTTGGTTACGTCCTCATGCTCGAGCCATTCCCGCCGCACAAGTCGCCAAACCTGCTCCCGTTTTTCACGAGTCAGGCTCAACTCTTCTTCTGAAGGAACTTCTCCCGCATAAACTA
>JAQICW010000716.1 GCA_027858355.1 Desulfobacula sp. | reverse complement strand
CTTCCCGATATTATCCATATAAAATTATGGGATCTTTTTAAAATCTATCTCATTGTTGGCGGTATGCCCGAAATTATCAATACGTTTAGATCGACAGAAAAAGATCTTTATACCACACTTCAAGAAATAAGAAAAAAACAAAAAGATCTCATCCAAACCTTTCTTGCAGATATTGCAAAGCATTCGGGTAAAATAAATTCCATGCACATTGAACGAAGATTAACAAACATCCCTTCCCAACTCGCAAGGGAGCAGGATGGTTCCGCATCAAAATTCAAATTCAGGGGTGTTGTTCCGGGAGTAAGCGGTTATTCAAGGCTTGGGTCCGCTTTTTTCATGGCAGGAAAATAAAAGTGAAATTGAATTTATTATTGAATCTGAAGTAAGAATTCTCCCTGTGGAAGTTAAATCAGGCTGGGTAACTCAAGCAAAAAGCCTTAAAGTATTTGCTGAAAAGTATCATCCTGAATTCAGAACAATCATGAGCGCAAAAAATTTAACCATTGACACTGCGAACAAGGTACATAATTACCCTGTTTATCTTGCTTCCCATTTCCCTGTGTATTAGTCTGGGCTAAGGCACCTTGATGGGGATGACGTTGAGACGAAAAAAAGATCCTACCTGGAATTTCCCTCAATATCAGATACTTTTATCCAAGCGGTAGCGGATTGATCTTAAACTAAGATTCAGATATTCAGCGGCCTTGCTTTTATTCCCTCCGGTAATGTTCATGGCTTTTTTAAGATAGGCATTTTCTATGATGGAAAGGATCTCATCCAGATCAACCCCCTGCTCCACATCTTCCAGGTCAAAACGCTGACTCTGGATGCCTTCTATCCTTTTAAGTTTTGCAGTAACGACTTCCCTGTCTCGGTCGGCATGGGGGTCTATATGAAACTCTCACCAAGGTGTTGTAATCATGGGAGTTTCAATTTTTATTGTGGCCAGGAGCAAATACCATGCTCCAGTCGTCATGCCGGTTATTCAAAATTCCTGGGATTTCTGAATCAAACGCAGACACAAGATCTTGAGGTTAAAAAATTCATTTTTATGAAACAGACAATCCGTTCGTACAATTCACCTCAACGAAGTAAGGATGAAGCCAAAGTTATATTCAAGGATACTATACTGGTTGATGGAAAGCGCTATCACATATGCATCTCGCTCAAGCAATCAAGGATTGTTTGGGTGTCTTTGAGGGCGACAGGAAGCCGAATCTTATGCAGAGAGTCAAGAATAGCTCATTTTTTTTAGCTTTTCCTTAGCATCTACAAAAATAATTTTACCATCTTTCCATTCAGGTATTTTTAAATCTAGCCTTGCTGCTTTTTCAACTGCCTCTTTAGAGGCCCTGTACATTGCATTTAACGCAAATTTTGAATATGATTTTTTTTTCATATTGTTTCCTCTAATACCAACGGAATATTTCCTGAATTATCAAAGATAACCCAGGCATCAACCAGTTCCTTATAATGGTTTTGAAAATTTTCCCACCCCCTGTGATATCGTCTTTTAATGACATCAACCGGAACATTATGTCCACCTTGGGGCAACCCTCAGCTGAACACGCTTCACAGCCATTTCTTCATTGGGAAGGCTGTGAAAATATAAAATTACTTCATAACCGATTTTTTTCCAATTTTTGATGCTTTCAATATAATTTAAACCGCTTAATGTTGTCTCAAACGCAAAAGATTCTCTATTTGAAACGATGGTACTCATTCTTTTTAGAAACAGCTTTCCGGCTTCCAAGGCGACACGCTCCGGATTAAAGGGAGCAATCCCTTTAGCAATTAGATCAGAGTTAATAAAATTCAGGCACTTGGCTTCTACCGGAAGAAAATTTTCAGCGAATGTTGTTTTCCCGGCCCCGTTTGGCCCTGCGATAATATAGCATTTCAATTTTTCTTTTGCCAAAGCACCTATCCTTAAATCTGTCCCAGCACAAACCCATTCTCTTGTTCCACTATATCGGCAAAAGCAAATTAGGACAAGACAGAACATCACTTTCGAAATGCCATGGGATCACTTGGCTTTATGAATTCAATGGGGAGCCAGGAATCTTTATGGGCAATTTTGTGAGATCCTGTATCCGCCGCTTGCCCCGATAGGTGTCCGTAAATTCAAAAGCAGTCGTTTGAATCGATCCAAGAATAAGGGCGCACGAATCAATGGCCAGCTTCAAAAAGGGGGATCGGGACAATAATTTTTTTATATCCTCTGGCCGGATCATCTCCTTGTCAACTGTTTTGATCAGAATCTCCATTTTAAAAGAATCCCCCGGCACGCCAACCAATTTGAATAAATCGGTTTCAGTTGATATTGGAAACCTTATGGAGCTGGTTCAGGAAGTGATGACTGAACGCTCAAAGGTTGATGTCCGAATAGATGGTCCTGATAAAGAAAAATCGCAAGCTTTATTGGATATATTAAGAGTTGGTACCTCAAGCAGGCGGAGCAGCACCAAAAGCCATTATTGCCATGAATGATAATGGGCATCTTATTTCCAGACAATCAGCAGTAACACCTCCTGGGTAAAATCATTTAAAAAATCCCGAACTCAGGATCGCATTGATAAAAATATGCTGCTGTTATTTTCCATTCTGTATATTCTGATAGTATTTTTTCAACAGGATATGCGCATCAGATGGATCGGGCCTGCAATTCCGCCGCTGGTAATATTATCAGCGTATGGTTTGAAAAACATATTCAAATATCTTACACCTGCAAAAAATTTGGCATCAAACAGTATACAAACTTGATTATCAATTATCCAAAATTTAATTCCTGGATCGATAGGGAGTTTAACGCTGGTGAAAAAAAAAGAGTTCAAGGTTTTTTTAATCAGCACACAAAAAAACTGTTTTCAAAAGGTGAGCACGGGCTGTATCAATTGATGTGATATCAATCGCATTTATCAAGCCGGTCTTTTTGAAAAGATATTATTTTATAGCATATGCCTTGTTGTGAGGACCCATAGTCAAAAAAATAATAGCTGTGTCAGGAAGGTCATTGCAAAAGCAAAATTCACATTCCTTGAAATTACGACATTCTTCACAAATAACAAAAATAATCCTAAAATTTCTGTCAATCCTGGCACTACGACAACCAATCAAATTTAATTTCCCACTGAGATCATCAAGGAATTCGGTGTTGTGATATGGATTTATCAGAATTCGATCAATTCTTTTTTAGTAGGCTTTTTTAATGATGAATATCGGCGTAGGTTCCTGATAAACAGGTTCTCATATACAGCTTCATAATCAATCACCCCAAACCTCTTCATGTGAATGCAATTTGATATGATGATTGGTTTTTCGTTGAAGAATGTCTTCCATGTCTTGATAAATCGGCATATCTGAATTTAGATAAAATATGTTTGGTTCTGCTTTTGTGATTCTCAGCAGTTCTTCCCGTATAATCCTTCGGATCAGTGGTTCCAATATTTTAGTAATTTCTTCTACTTGATTGGGATCTTGTTGTATCTGATTCATTGCCTATCTTCCTTTTAAGCCTTTATGCAATTTTTCATTCACTTGTCTTTTTCACTTAAAAAACAAGATGTTGATACTTTTAAATA
>JAQICW010000703.1 GCA_027858355.1 Desulfobacula sp. | reverse complement strand
GATTTAAAATATATGTCAAGTATATTTTAAAATAATAAAATAGAATTTTTATACTAAAAGGAAAAAAAACATGGGTGAAAAAATCTATATCATAACCTCACCAGTAATGGGAACTTTTTACAGATCTACTGCACCCGGTGAAAAATTTCTGGTGGAAGAAGGACAGAAAATAAATACATCAGATATTGTGTGCATGATTGAATCCATGAAGATCTTTACTGAACTTAGAAGCGAACAATCAGGTATTGTAAAAAAAATTTTAGTGGAAAACGAAGATCCTGTCATGAAAAATCAGGCATTGATAGAGATTGAACCAAATTAAGATTTGAATTGCCTTTAAAGATTTTGAGGGAAACATGTTATTTAAAACTATTTTAATTGCAAACAGGGGTGAGATTGCTGTCCGAGTAATTCGTGCCTGCAGGGAAATGGGGATTAAGACCGTTGCAGTTTTTTCAGATGCAGACAAAGACTCTCTCCATGTAAAATATGCGGATGATGCAGTTAATATCGGTCCTGCTCTCAGCCGCAAAAGTTATTTAAACATTGATAATATAATTTCTGCAGCAAAAGAGACAAAAGCCGATGCCATCCACCCGGGATATGGTTTTCTTTCTGAAAATACTGACTTTGCACAAGCCTGTCTTGATAATAATATTATTTTTATCGGTCCTTCTGCACAAAGCATTGCCAAGGCCGGTGACAAATCAGCAGCAAGACAGACCTTGATGGGCCTTGGAATTCCTATTATTCCGGGAAGCGATGATATCGTACCTTCATCAGATATAGCCTGTGACATTGCAGCAAGGGTTGGTTATCCTGTTATATTAAAGGCTGCAGGAGGCGGTGGCGGCCGGGGAATGAGAATTGCCAGCAACAAAAAAGAACTTGTAACTGCATTTTCCATAGCTTCAGGAGAGGCAAGGGTTGCTTTTGGAAATCCTGAACTATATCTTGAAAAATATATTGAAAAACCGCGACATATTGAAATCCAGATCCTTGGCGACAATTTCGGCAATTATATCCATCTGGCAGAAAGGGAATGCAGTATTCAGCTGAGATATCAAAAGCTCATCGAAGAATCTCCCTCATCCTTTGTTGATGAAATGTTTCGCGCAAAACTTGGCAAAACCGCTATTAAAATCGCAAAATCCATCGGATATACAAATGCCGGAACCATGGAATTTCTCGTGGATAAAAATAAAAATTTTTATTTTATGGAAGTCAATGCAAGAATCCAGGTTGAACACCCTGTAACAGAACTTGTCACTGGTGTTGATATTGTTCGCCAACAGATTTTAATTGCATCAGGAGAAAAGCTTAAGATAAAACAAAAGGATATACGCCTCAATGGATGGTCAATGGAATGCAGGATAAACGCAACAGATCCTAATGATAACTTTATGCCCTCACCCGGGCTAATTGAATCCATAATCTTTCCAGGGGGGCCTGGAATAAGAATTGACACCCATATCCATGATAAATACATGGTAACCCCTTTTTATGATTCCCTTATTGGAAAGCTTATTGTCTGGGCCCAGGACCGCCCGGCTGCAATCAATCGCATGAGGCGGGCCCTGGCCGAGTTTGAGATCAAAGGGATTGAGACCACAATCGGGTTTTATAGAAAAGTGTTTGAAAACGATAGCTTTCAAAAAGGGGATATAGATACCCATTTTCTGGAAAACATGAAATAAATAAAATCAAGAATGAATAAAACAGAAACAGCACAAAAAGAGGTAAATATGACAGATCGCGTATGGCTCCAGGAAATGACCTGGGAGGAAATCAAAATAAAAATTGACGAAAGTTTAAAAACCATTATTCTACCTTTTGGAAGCACTGAACAGCATGGACCGCACCTGCCTGTTGGAACAGATACCATGGTGGCCATGACCCTGGCTCAGGACGCGGCATTAAAGGCCAATGTTCCCGTGGCACCCCCTCTATGGTTTGGATGGAGTCCCCATCACATGATATTGCCCGGAACCATAACCATCAGACCTGAAATCCTGGCTGAAATCGCATTTGATATCATATCTTCCCTTCACCATCACGGGTTTGATAAGTTTGTTTTAATAAATGGCCACAGGATCGTCAATATTGCCTGGATGCAGATAGCCGGTGAACGCGCAAAGCGTGAACTTGGCGTTAAACTGGTGATTTTTGATCCTGCCTATATGTCAAAAACAATTACCTCAGAACTTGGCTGGGGAGAAGTGGGTCATGCAGAAGAGATTGAAGGATCGCACATGATGTATCGTTATCCTGATCTTGTAAAAATGGACCGGGCCATTGACAACCCTCATCCTAAAAAACATCTGTATAGTGTTGATCCATCCTATAAAGACGATACCCTGTGTTATGTTCCTTCCAGCCTTGAGGAGATGAAAGCGTCAACCCTGAAATCCGGGGGAGCCATGGGAGAACCTTCAAAAGCATCCATTGAAGGCGGTAAAAAATACCATGACCATCTTACATCAAGGCTGGTTGAAGTGATCAGGATGCTTCAACAAAAATAATAGAGCCGTTCTCCTGCCTGGAAATTATTTTGTTTCCATTGGCTGACATAGATCGAAATCATTATGACAATCTGAATTTAACCCTTGCCCAGCACCCCTCAGAAACACTTGCGCGCATGATGGCCAGAGTTCTGGCTTTTTGTATGAATGCCCAGGAATCTTTCCATCACCATTTCAGAGGGTCTTGTCTATGTTTCAGCTGAAAATGGGGAATGTGAGGTGCCTTGGGTGGCATTGCAATCTTACCAGCAATATCTGAGAACTTCTGGTATCACCGATTATGTTACCGGGAAAATCTCTACCCAGGACTTCCAGAACAATTCAACTCCCGATCAAAGTTCAAAAAAGTCGCAACATGAATAGACATAATCAACAGTATAAAATCTTTAAGATACCTATCCAAATCAAAACATTTTTTCATTAAAATTTGAAGCTAACATAATGCAAGTATACTTAGTGTCTGACCGAAAACTCGAAAAACCTTATTTTTCAGGATTATGAGAGCTGAAATCTGTTCGAAATTTTTACTGAAACATGAATTACTTATTGCTTTTTACTGATTACTATGTTAAT
>JAQICW010000690.1 GCA_027858355.1 Desulfobacula sp. | reverse complement strand
CATGGCCTTGAAAATAGGTGATTCTGGTAATATGCCTTTAACTCTCAAACGCAGTTGCTCAAGTCCTGATAAATTTTTGCTGATTGTATTGATATTAACCCCTTTTTTTCATGTTATTCATGTTAATTTTTGTCAGGAGGCATGGGTACAAGTAAAACCGGCTTTTAGGTACGTTTCAATACCTTTCGACAAACTTCGCCAACAATAGTCTAATAGTCTCCGCCAAAATGCATTGCGAATCAGTTTATTCGTCGATCTTTTCCCAGGGCACGGCCTCCTAAAATAATAAGCGTTTTTTTCCGTCCTTTAAACAGGATACAGCAGCGTTGATTAAATCATCATCAAGGGGATCATATGCAAAGGAGGGACTGCATATGGTTTCAATATCTATGGAAAGCGGGGCATCTGCCGGGCGGTGCCAGGATGCTTGGTCTCCAATGATGTTGACAACCGGCGTTCCGGCGCGGTGGGCATTGTGCAGATTGGCAATGCCATTGGCAAGTCCTGGGCCCATGTGCAGCAGCGTTAGGGCAGGAATGCCCGTCATCCGGGCATATCCGTCTGCTGCACCTGTGCAGCATCCTTCAAAAAGTCCCAACTTTGCCTGAATGCCAGGTACTGAATCCAATGCTGCCACCAAGGGCATTTCTGTTGTCTCGGGATTTGCAAAACATATTTTAATGCCCGCGGCTACAGCCGTTTTTATGACAATTTGAGCTCCGTTCATTTTGTAATCATAAGTTCAGGCAACCATGTTGCCAGGCCTGGAAACACCATAACCAGAATCAGGCAAATGTTCTGGACAAACACCAAGGGGATAATGGCGCGATAAATGTTTGCCATGGTTATATCCGGAGGCACGATCCCTTTCATGATAAAAAGGTTGAACCCGAATGGCGGAGTAATATATGCCATCTCCATATTGATAACAAACAGTATCCCAAACCACAGGGGATCAAATCCCAACTCAACGATAATGGGAACAAATATGGGGGTGGTCAGCATAATAATCCCGGCCGGGTCCAGAAACATACCCAGAACAAAAAAGAGAAGTTGCATGGCAATCAAAATTACCCAGGGAGAGTATTCTAGGGAAAGAATGCTCTCTTTAAGCAACCCCTGAATCCCCGAATAGGCCATGAAATTGGTAAAGGCAAGGGCACCTATGATCAGCCAAAAGACCATGGCATTGATCTTTATGGTGGCCCACAATGATTGTTTCAGATTTCCCCAGGTCAGTTTCTTGTAAATAAAAGCACATACCATGGCACCGAAGGCACCGACGGCCGAGGCTTCGGTCGGGGTACAGACACCAAAATAGATCACACCAAGAACCAAGAAAACCAACCCAATGGGAAGAATGACCCCTTTGAGCACAATAAGTTTTTCCTTAAAGGTGAATTTTTCTTTTATGGCGGGCGCGATATCCTTGTTGAAGTAGGCTCTGACAGCGATATAGATCATAAATATAAGGCACATTAGAAAGCCCGGGACAATTCCGCCGATAAACAGTTTACCAACGGAAACTTCCGCCATGGCCCCATAAAGAATCATAATAATGGAAGGAGGAATCAAAATCCCCAGAGCGCCGCCTGCGGCAATACTGCCGATGGCCAGATCCTTTTGATATCCTCGAGATAGCATGGATGGAAGGGCAATCAATCCCATACTGATGGTTGCAACCGAACTGATGCCGGCCATGGCGGCAAAAATGGCACAGATAATAACCGTTCCCAGGGCCAGGCCCCCACGGATATTGCCCATCCAGCGATACACCATCTCGTACAGGTCATCCCCCATGCCGCTGAATTTGAGCATGTTTGCCATGAAGACAAACAAAGGGATCGCCAACAAAAGAAAACTGGTGGATTCTGCGTATGCCGAGTTGAACAGGAGAAGAAGCCCTTTGGAACCCCAGGTAAAAATTATCCCGATGGTTGAAATACTGCAAAGGCTAAACGCAATGGGAACCCCTAAACAGAGCAGCAATATAAGAGAACTGAAAACAATGATCATTAATACCCAGGTTTCCATAAATTTAGATATCCTTTTTAGCCGTGGGTTGTGAACCGGTCAATTGGAGAACTGCCCGCAAAGCACCTGCCAGGCTCTGAAGTCCCAAAAGAAAAGCCCCCACAGGCACCAATACCATGGAGGGGAACAATGGCATTTCCATGACACTCATGGATCTTCTGTCATGGATAAAGGCATCGTAACTGGCCACTCCTCCTTTCCAGACAATGGCAGTCACAAAGGTCAACACCAATAAAAAAGTAAAAATTTCAATCCATGCCTGGATCCGGTCGCTGAAATTGCGATGGATGATATCCACACGAACGTGGTCATGTTCTGCCAGACAATACGCACCTCCCAGCATGACTACACCCGTGAGAAGATATTCACTCAATTCATTGGTCCACTGGGTAGGTGCATTAAAAAGATAACGGCTTACCACTTCGTACATGACAATGGCCACAAGAATCAGGATTAAAAAACTTGAAATTTTTCCAATCCCAATATTTATTCGATCAATGAAATCACAAAACCGCCTCACTTTTTTTCTCCCGTTGTCATTCAGGCAGGTTCAGCTCTGTTTAAAACAGAGTTGAACCTGCCAATATGTTTATTGTATTTTAACCCTTATCATTCAGAAAAGCTTTAAGATTATCCACCAGGCGTTTGCTGATATCACTTTTCTGGGCAACTTCATCCCAAAGCGGATAGATCTTTGCCCGGAACTCTTCCAGGGCCTCGGGTGTCAAATCAATAATTTCAACATTCTTTTCCTTGCAGACGGCATATGCCTCCTTGTCCCATTCGTCATTGAGTTTGACAGTTCTCTGGAACGTTTCCCATCCTGCCTGGTCAATGGCTTTCTGGTGAGCTTCGGAAAGCGACTTATAGGAATCGTCATTCATAATAATTTCTACTATACCAGGCGTATGCAGGGCGGGTCGTGTGATATAATCACAGACTTCATAGAACTTATATTTCCCTATTGTATAAAAAGGATAATCAGTTCCATCCACCACACCCTGCTTTAAAGCCATATATTGCTCGGCACCTGAAATAGCAACAGTAGATCCGCCAAGGGCAGCAACAATCTTTGCCTCCATTCCAACCGCCCGAATCTTAAGGCCCTTCAGATCGTCAATCGTACTCACTGGAACTTTGGAAATCAAACCCATGGACCCCACACCAAGCGGAGCGATAAAACGGACACCATGTTT
>JAQICW010000631.1 GCA_027858355.1 Desulfobacula sp. | reverse complement strand
CCAGATGGCATCCTTTCCCCTGGCAGACAGGAATGCCTGTTTAAGCTGGGACATAATTTTATCCCCCTTGAAAACCTGTCCCAGTTCCTCTTTTTCCATGCTTTTGATATCCAGAAGGTTGTTGGAAATCAAATCCATCAGTATTTTGGGATATTTTGCTTTAAGGATAAAGGGTGCGGCAACCCAGGCCAGCATAAAGGGTAAAGCAACCAGGGTCAGATATCTCGGGTGGAAAAAATTTCCAGATATCAGAATCAGGCCTGATCCCACAAAGAGCGCTAACCTTACAACAGTACCTCGGAGAAAAGGGCGGATCATTCCACGGTAGGATTTTGGGAAAAGCCCTATCAATATCGAATTGGCCGGCACATTGATGGTTGTTCGAATGATATTGGTGGAAAGCCTGGCATACATGGCTGAAAAAAAGTCAAAACGGAAAAGAAATGCCATAAAAGCAATCATATAATTAAAGGGATGAAACATCAGGGCAACGGGAAGCCCCCATTTCCCATAGATTCTGCCTACAAACAAAAGAATGAACAGGCTTACTGCATATAATCCACCCCTGAAATATCCGAAAAATTGAATCATGCCGGATTCAGTGGCAAACTGATCATTTATAGCATAATTGAACTGATAGTTTATGATGGGAATAACCACGTTGGGCATAAAGGTCAGAATCAGCACTATTTTTATGAGAACCGAATCCTTGATCAGAGGCAGGACTTTTTTAAATTCCTGAATCATGGAATCCTTCTTTTTTCCATTGGTTTTATTTTTTTCTGAAAAAACCATGGAAGGGTAACTGCGGCCCATGGCCTCAACAATGGCAGCACCTATAATAGTAGTGCACAGATACAGATATAAGAGATTATCCATCTGGAATAATTTTGCAAAATATGGTGTTCCAAAACTCCCCAGGATAAGGCCGATCACACCTCCGGCCGTTAGCAGGGGGAAAAGTCTTTTAGATTGCCGGGTATTGAAAATATCATTGCATATATTCCAGAACAGCATTGCCTGCAACAGTTCAAATTGGCTCTTGAGCATAAAAAGCAGGGGATATAAAAGTTCAAAACCAAATGGAATAAGAATTCGAATCAGGGTAACACTGATACCGCAGAAAATAAAAACATAGGTGAGAAGCCTTGCCCCGGGCAGTTTTCCCATGAAGGCGGTTAAAAATCCTGTAATGATAAAAGTGGCGACGGCATTGAGCATATTGACTATGGGAAGATATTCAACACCATATCGCTTTAGAAAAGCTGTTTCAGCATAATTGTTCAGAATGATCCCTGAACTTCGGATAATAAACAAAAGGGCGGCTGTCCAAAGGAGCAGATTGACCTCTTCTTCATAAAGTTTTAAGAATCCCAGAAGTTTTGCCCGCATTAATCAGCCTCAAGAACCAATCTGAAACCCGTGGTTTGAAATTTTGCGCCTGGATGAGCAT
This sequence comes from Desulfobacula sp., assembly GCA_027858355.1. The sequence goes on along the minus strand of JAQICW010000631.1, from coordinate 1,574 downwards.
AAGCGCGGTTGGCACTGCGGCAATACCAGCCATGTTTGTACCAGCTGCCTCCTCGTTTGATTCTGGTATCAGCGTTTATGGGGTCATATCCTGTATCAATTTTATGGCTATTGTAATCCTGGTATGGATCATCACACCATTCCCAGACATTCCCGTGCATATCATAGAACCCCCAGGGATTCGGGGCAAAACTTTTAACCGGTGCGGCCTGGTTGGGGAGCAATCCCATGGATTTGAAATGTTGTATACACTCGGTTTGTTTTAGCCGATTATTCCCATACATGGCCTTTGAACAGTCAATTGTATCCCCAAAGCTATAGGCCGTGGTGGTTCCTGCCCGGCAGGCATATTCCCATTCCACTTCCGTGGGAAGCCTGTAAATCCCTTTATTCATATTATTCAGCCTTTTGATAAACTCCTGACAATCATAAAAGGAAACCTGGACCACGGGCATGTTATCCGTTCCTTTTATGCGGCCAAATAATTTTTCTCCAAGAACAGCTTTCCATTGTTTAACTGTTACTTCGGTTGATTGAAGGTAAAAGGGTTTTAAAATTTTCATCTCATGCAGAACTTCGTCATTATCGCGATGCAGCTCATTTTTAGGGCTGCCCATCATAAATGATCCGGGATTAACCAGGATGAACTCCATTCCAATATGGTTGGTCATTTTTTTTTCCTGTGCAGAGGGTAAGGCAGGAAAGATCCATCCTATTACAAAGGCTGCAAAATAAAAAATAAAAATTTTAAAACCTTTATTCGGGGCATGAATTTTTAAGAAATTTATGCTGATAATAAATCCCCCTTTTAAATAATTATGGAAATCAGTTTGCAACTAATGATTTTCTATCCAAGAACAATTTTTTTGTATTGTCAAGCGAAAAAAGGGAAAAGCGGGGAAACAAGGCCTGCAGGGATTAATATAAACCCTGGATCATCCACTTTTTTACGATCTCTCTGTCCTTTGGATCCATTGAGGTGATTTGAAGCCGGCTAAAGCTGTTCTCCCCTTTTTTTCCAATGGGGATACTTTTGGCGTATATGTCTTCAAAACAATGGGCTTCGAGGCAGAAATCAAACTTGAGTCGGATGTCTGTAAACACTTCCAGTCCTGAAGGAATGTGGGCATCTATTTTATGGGCATCCATTTTTATGGTTTCACCTTTCAGGGGAACAAGGTCAATTTTCTTGTCTTTGATTTTCCAGCATTGAAAAGGAAGTCTTATGGGCAATACCCTTTTTTCTCCTACAGGCGACTGCAGAAAAACATTATATCGGGATTCAATGGCAAAGACAGAATAGAAGACCAGGGGTTTTTTCATCCCCTTCATCATGGCAGTTTGAGCGGGATCTGACTTTACATACTCTCTGACATGGTTATAGGTTGATTCTCCCACAAGGACCTGGCCACCAATACTATTGGATTCAATCCGGGCGGCGGTATTGACGGCAGCGCCTACAATGCCATATTTCATTCTCAGTTCAGACCCTATATTGCCCACAATAACGGTTCCCGTATTGATTCCGATTCCCATTTCAAGGGGAGGGTAGCCTTCTGCAAGGATTTCATTGTT
>JAQICW010000603.1 GCA_027858355.1 Desulfobacula sp. | reverse complement strand
CCTGTTTTGGTTCCTTTTATCAAAGAATGGGCAATGGATAAATGTATATCCAAAACCTTCCGCTTATCAAGGACTTCATTTAAAAAATCTTTGCTCTTCTCTTTTTCAATCAGGTCTTTGCAACAGGCAAAGAACCATAATGGGGCATCAGAGGTTTCAATATTTGCTGCATCCTTACCGCAGATCATATTGGGCAGGGTCCCATTATTTTCAAACCTGGCAAAAAGTCTCAGAATAGCCTTTGCCTCTGAAAAACGATTAAGTTCAATTAAGCTTCTACAAAATATCAGGCTGTCTCTGCCCCAGTCCAGAAACCAGGGGTATCCTGCGATCACACTCTTATCTTTGCCCCGAGCCACAAGAAAAGCATCAAGACTTTTGCATACTGCTTTGAAAAGAGGCATTTGGTTTTCAAAGGGTTTGAGTTTTAAAGCTTTTGTGTGTCTGGGAAAATCAATTTTTTTATCTTGATTTTCAATCACAGCAGCATTGAACAACAGCGTTTCACCCCCAAGGCAGGAAGCTGTAAAATATCCCGGGCTGAAAAGATCAGATTCAGCATCCATGCCTCTTTGGTCTTCCAAAGGATGATGGACCATGTAGTGCCATTCAGGTTCATGAATAAAGGCACCCTGTGACAGGGTGACCTTAAGTTTTTTCCCGTTGGAAAGTGAAAATAAAAACCCTTTTTCAAAAGCTGAAATAGCGGCCGGCCATTGTCTATCAGGCCCCTTGAATGCTTTCACAACTTCATGAAAACTTCTATCTTCAATATCTGGGCGGATAATGATTGTTACGCCTTTATCATCACTTAAAAAGCGTTCATTATTGTCACTGGATTTGCTCCTGTCTATGGCAAGATAGATATGATTGTCTTCCGGATCAATTGACAGATAAAGCTCCAAAGCATAATACTTGCCTTCTGATGTAGGAACATGAAACAGCCATTTTCCACCATGATCATAGGAAAATGTGAATTTTTCAAGACAATCCGGGGCAAGTTCTCTGGAATATCCCTGAAAGACTGCCCAGATTCTGCACCTTGAAAGCACCATCCACCGATTTTCCGGTGTAGTCTTGTCCATATTTGCTCCAAGGATTGTATCATACCGGCTGTCAAGCCTTCCCCACCAGGCAGCAGCCCTCATCATTCCCCCTGTTCTGGTTGTACCCAATAATTTTAAAAAAGGGGTTCTTACAATTTCTTTTCTTGTAAAGGACGAACTCATATATAAATCATTCCATGGGGCAAGGTATAACAATGAAACTTTTTTGACCTGGGTGCCACGTGTGACCTTTAGCTTATTGGTTTCAAATACCCTGAGACCTAAGGTATATTCTTTGTGTTGATTCTTTATTTCTCTTGGGAAAAAAAGAGCAAAAAAGCCTTTGCCATCATGGGTTGGGATTCCTTCTTCATATCCCATGGATGTTCTGGAGAAAGTTTTAAGAGAATTTTTTATTAATTTTTTTTCATCAAAAAGTTCTGCCCTGAACCCGGTCCTGCATTTTACTAATAGAAAAAAACCCGGGGGAATCATCAATTGCCGTTTCAAATCCTTTTCCCAGTCAAAGACAATCACCCGGCTCTCTTTTGACTCATTGTTAAAAGAACGAATAAACTCAACAGGATCATTGGCAAATAAAAAAGCCTCCTGCTCGACATTTATGCCTTTTATATTTCCATATCCTTTGAATGTGGTATGAATTGCCAATACTTTTGCCTTGAGCTTTTGCAAATAAACTCTTTCAGGGGTCTGGCTTTTGCTTTGCTGGCTTTGTTCTATAATTTTTATATCATCAGGATCAGGGGTCAGGGCCAGAACTTCTCCCTCTGTCAGCCGAATCACACAATGGTCATTGACTTTCTGGGTTTTAATTGCTGCTCCTGAGATCAGATCATATAATAGTGTTTCTTTAATATTGGCATCCTGTGTCTGCCAGGATGCCTCATTGGGATTTTCGCAATCAAGATTAACTAAAATTAGAAGCTTTTTATCCTGGCTCTCATTGTGCCGCAGCAAAACCAGACACTGGGATTGATTTTTCTGAATCAAGGCAAGCCGGGTCTGCCCGAAAAAGGCAGGATGATTTTTTAATATCAGGTTCAGCTTTGAAATATGGTCGACCTGATTTATTTTATCTCCCCAGTTAAGGCTGCTGGATTCATGGACATCAATCTTTTGAGTGGCAAACCATTCCACACCATTGGCAAATCCAAACCCGCCACACACTGAAAAAAGTGCACAAAGAGAGGTCCTCATTTTTGCATACCGCCTTGAAACAGAGGCCAGACGATTGTTGTCATGGGTTTCTGCAAAATGGATGGTTATCCCGCTGGTCTGTGATAGATCATATGCTTGTGGAAGATAATTTGAAATCTCTTGTCTTGTATAATTCTGAAACAATTCAGAATAGGCAAAATTAAAATTGGCTCTGGTTAATATTTTGCGCGTTGTCTCAATGAGCCCCCCAAGCCCTTCTAAAAAGAAAAGCGTTTCAGGAAATTGCATCCTTACTTTTGCAACAATATATTCCCAGGCTTCAACTGGAACCATATAGCCGGCATCACACCTGAACCCGTCAACACCCCTACGACACCACAACAGAAAAACATCTGCCATATATTTCCAAAGATCAATGTTGGAATAATCCAATTTTGTCAAATCTGCCCAGGTAACGCCCCACGCCCCGGGAGCCTCTATCCTTCCGTCTTCCCCTCTGACCAGCCATTCAGGATTGGTTTCATGGATGGAGGCTGCCCATCCAGTATGATTAATGGCAATATCCATGAACAGGTATCCGTTATGAAAATGAACCATATCAACAAGCTCCATGAACTGTTCAAGGGGAGTTGCCAAAGGGTCAAACTCAGCCAGGGCTGGATCAACCTGTGTAAAATTCAAGGCTGCATAGGGACTGCCGAACCGACCCATCCTGGCATAAGTGGTGGGGGTGGGATGTATGGGCAGCAAATGAAGGACACGGCACCCGAGACGGGAAAAAATAAATTCTACCTGATCTTTAAGATCCCGGAATTTCCCTGATTCAGGGATGACTGCATAGCCTTTTGCATCCAGTTTGTTAATGATGGATGACAGATCTTTTTCGCCAGAATTTTTTGGTTCGCCAGAATTTTTTGGCACCTCGGATTTCGATCTGCCAAACTGCCGGACAAAGGCGTTGTAAATAATATTGGCACAACAGGTGCCTGCCGGCTCTACATTGAACACACAATTATCACCCAGGGGCCAGATTGTTGTTGTATTTTTATTTGGGGTAAAAAATCATTTTGCCTGAAAAAATCCTGTCTCATGTAATGGAAGAACAATTTTATAAACCAAATCATCTTCTGTCTCCATCTGGATATCATACCAGGCTTCATCAAGCTTTATTTCATCTTTTTCTATCCGCCTTATGATTTCTTTTCGTGCAATTGCAGCAGAACCAAGATTAGTTCTGACCCATGCTTTCCCCTTGACCCTGGTTGAAAGCGTTAAAGTAAAGGGCACACAATCCCCGCAATACATGACCTGGGATTTTCCAGGAAGAGGAGATTGGGTTACATTTAGCATTGTTTCCATCCTTATTTTTTCCTTCCGCCAATCAGATGCCAGCCGCCAATCAAATGAAGATGAAGATGAAAAATTACCTGTCCCCCACCTTTTTCAACATTGAACAAAAGTTTGTATCCAGATTCATTGATTCCCTGTTTTTTTGCCATATCTTTGGCAATCATGAAAAGACCAGAAATAATGGTTTCATCTTCTTTTTGCAAATCATTAATGCTTCTGATATGCTTTTTGGGAACCAGGAGCAGATGAACCGGAGCTGCTGGATTGATATCCCTGAAAACAACAAAATCATCATCCTCATATAAAAACTCACTGGGAACTTTGCCGTTGACAATTTTACAAAACAGACACTCACTGGGCATGCAAACTCCTTTAAACAATTATAATTTTTTAATTTCTTCCATCAATTTTTCCATGGCAATGGTTGCCTGTTCTTCAAGAAAAACATCAGTGACAGAAGTTGTATATTCAGATACATAGGGATTTATCTCAATAATTTGGGCTCCATTTGATTTTGCATTGGTTGGAATCATATTTGCAGGTGCAACCATTCCTGTTGTACCAATAAGAATAAAGCAGTCAGCCTTTCTTGCCTCGTTAAAGGAATTGGTCTTTGCTGGCTCAGGGATGGCCTCCCCAAAAAAAATCACACATGGTTTTAAGATACCTCCGCATTTTTCACATTTTGGCGGCAGAACATTCAGGTCGACTTCTAAAATTTTATATTGTTTTCTGCAATTAAGACAGACAACTTTTTTTAAAGAACCATGGAATTCATGCACGACTTTACTGCCTGCATCATAGTGCAGGTTATCCACATTCTGGGTGATGACAGCACTTAGCAGGTTGTTTGCCTCAAGTTCGGCCAGGGCATAATGGGCTGCATTGGGTCTTATCGTTCCAAACAAGTCATAAAAAATTTCCCGGATTACTTCCCAGGAATGCCTGGTATGGGTGTGAAAATATTGGATATCAAAAATCTGGGGATCATATTTGTTCCAAAGGCCATTTTTCCCTCTGAACGGCGGGATACCGCTTTCCACGGAAATACCTGCACCTGTAAACGCGACACATCGGTTAGATGATTGAATCATCTGTGCTGCCCTGGCATACATAAAAGCCATCTCCCTTTATCATCAATTCAAACAATCAGGTCAGGCCAGAATCAAACTTGGATCAGACCAAGTCCATGATATCAAAATTATTGGTCCACAATTCTGCAATCAGCAATTTATTGCGAAGAATATCCCCGCGATCCAGCAAAATCTTCAGACATTCAGAGGATTGAAGGGCTGCCACAAAAAAAGCGCAATAGGCTATATTGCCGGTTCTTGTTTCAACGCCCTTTGATTGTTTCCGTCCTTTTTTCCCATATATCAATTCATAACCTTTATCATCGGGAAATATGGTTG
>JAQICW010000581.1 GCA_027858355.1 Desulfobacula sp. | reverse complement strand
ACTTCCGTAATCGGATAAGCGGATTCCCTGGAACTTGCAAGGAGATAAGCCAACCTCACCATCATTGCCAGAAACCGGAATAAAACACTCCAGGTTCAACAGGAGATCATTCAACAGACCGGTAACAGTCATGTTGACTTTCTGGTGGCTGACCTTAGCCTGATGGCTGATATCAAAAAGGTCGCCCGGCGGCTTCTGGAAAAGAAAAAAAGAATCGATATTCTGATTAATAATGCAGGAGCACTTTTTCCTGAGCGAAAAGAAACAACAGAGGGCTTTGAACAGACCTTTGCCACTGACCTTTTAGGGGTCTTTTACCTGACCTCTATTCTGACAAAGGCTTTTTCCCTATCCGGTAATGCCAGAATCATAAATGTTTCCTCGGGCGGGATGTATACCCAGAAAATCGATGTGGCCGATCTTCAAAATAAAAAACCATTCTATGACGGGGTAAAAGCATATGCCAGGGCCAAACGGGGAATTTTGATCCTGACAAAGGCCTGGGCAAAGCAGTTGAAAAAGCATCACATCACTGTGCATGCCATGCATCCGGGTTGGGTGGATACACCGGGTATCAGGACAGCCCTGCCGGAATTTCATACTCTCACAAAACAGATCTTGAGGACACCGGCACAAGGTGCGGATACCATTGTCTGGCTTTCCTCTGCAAAAGAACCCGGGCTCTCCACAGGCAGATTCTGGCTGGACCGGTGTGCCCATGAAACCGTTGTTTTTCCCAATACCCATGAGTCTGAGGCAGAACGCAAAATCCTATGGGAATCCTTAAACCGTTTAGTCAAGTCCTTCTGATCGGATCAATGAAGGCGTATCAATTTTTATCCTGTTATAGATTCATATAAAGCGTATACTTCCTGAACAAGCCGGGGCCGGATATCCAAAAATGAGATAGACGATTTGCTATCGAGTTAATGCCATCTGAATATCATCAATGGTAGCGGTTTCAAAACCTGCTTCACAAATAGAAAAGTAATAGACCCATTTTCTTAAGAATTCCCTGTTAAAGCCCATTTTTTCAATCTCCTGTTTATGGAACAGGAATCTATCCCGCCAATGAGACAGCGTTTTGGCATAATGAGGGCCGATATGCTCAACCTCTAAAATATTAAAAGCCGTATTTTCAGCAATCGCCTCTTTCAAAACCTTAAGACACGGGAGGTGGCCCCCGGGAAATATGTGTTTCTGAATCCAATCCCGTTCTTTGCAATACCGGCCATAGCGATCATCTGTGATGGTAATCGCCTGGAAAACCATTATCCCGCCATGGGTTAGAAGATTGTAGCACTGCTTGAAATATAGCCCCAGGAACTGAGGACCCACTGCTTCAATCATTTCAATGGAAATAATTCGATCATAAGTCCCTTTTATATGACGATAATCCTGGAGCAGGATGGAAATTTTATCCTCCAGGCCTTCTTTTTTGACCCGCTGACAGGCTTTTTCATACTGGGCTTTGGATACGGTAATGCCGGTTACCCTGCACCCGATTTTTTTTGCGGCAAAAACCGCAAACCCTCCCCAGCCACAGCCGATTTCAAGCAGATGGTGGCTTGAATTCACCTGGCCCTTGTCCAGGATACGGGTCATTTTTTGAACCTGTGCCTCCTCCAGCGAATCTTCCGGGTGTTCGAAAATGCCGCAGGAATAAATCATCTGTCGGTCCAGAAAGAGACTATAGAGGGCATTGCTCAGGTCGTAATGGTCCGCAATGTTCCGGGGGGTATTTTTAATGGTATTCTTGCGTTTGTCATGGGCAAGTTTTTCCTTGATCCGTGTCAGGATAGAGAGCATCATATTGCCATCAGAAAATTGGTCTCGATTCCGGATCAAGAGATTCAACAACCCGGTCAGACCCGTTGTATCCCATTCTCCCTGCATGTAGGATTCTCCAAACCCGATCTCACCGTCTATCATCACTCTCAAAAAAAAGTGATATGATCGGATGATGATGAGAGCGGACGTCTCCTTTTCGCTCCGGCCAAACCTCAGGATCTGTTGACCCGGCAGCTCCATGATGAGGCATCCGGTCTTGATTTTCCTGAATGCTGAAAGGATCACCCTCTGAAAAATGGATTCCATCAGGTTCGGGTTTGTCTTTGGAAGGGTCATGGGGCTTATGGGATTTGGTTTATCATGAAATGTGAGTTTCTTTTGAAAATATAATTTTAATGCATGGCTATAAATTCTTGGGATACTCAGATGGGGGACAAACGGATGTCGAAGCAAGGTACTGATATGGTTGCGGGGTGTCATGGGTATAGCTTTGCCTTTTAGAACCGCTTCCATGACTTTTTCCCCTTTGCATATGAGCTCAATTCTGATGTCCATTCGTTCAGAAACATCTGAAAAATAGAAATGGTAGGTACCTTCAATTTTGTTGAAGGGCGACACATGGAATACCTTGGAAGACTCATACTGCGCAAACCAGTCCCCTGATGGCTCTATTTTTTTTGTCAACAGATATGGGTGGCGCTCTCCATATGTGTTGTTCACTTCTGCAACCAGCCCGACGAGTTGTGCCTCCCTGGAATAGCAATAATGAAAATTCACCGGATTAAACACATAATTAAAATATCGGGCCGAAGTAACAGTGATGACAGATGAAATGGGTTCAAGGATATTGGCTTGTTCAAACAATTCTATCACTTTTTGTTTGATCGGAAGAGGTCCGGGTTGCAGATAATCCATATCACGGATAGACGTTATGCCAAACCGGTTATATCCGAAAAACGGGTAGCGGTGATTGAGTCGGGACAGTTCATCCAGATCAAACGCATACATATACACAGGATAAGAAAGGCTGTGTTCAACCGGTTTAAATCGACGATGGTCAATGGTGCCGATATAAATTTTAGAGTTCATAGGTCGATCCCGAATTTCTTTGCGACTTCCAGCGCTGACTTGACCCCGTCTTCATGAAAGCCATATCCAAAGT
>JAQICW010000523.1 GCA_027858355.1 Desulfobacula sp. | reverse complement strand
AGGTTTTAAAATATTCGAATACCTTTTTTTTTCTAACAGCCTTACAATGGCTGACCCCACAAGCCCATTAGCTCCGGCGACAAAAATCCTTGAATTTTTATCCATTTCAATTATCCATTTTAGTTATTCATTGTAATTAAAGGTGTCAAAACCATGTGTCTGGCAAAGATGGTCCTTTCTGGCCTCTATAAGATCCTGCTGAACCATTTCAGTTACAAGCTGCTGAAATGATATTTCTGGCACCCAGCCGAGTTTTGTTTTGGCTTTTGAAGCATCACCAAGCAGACTGTCGACTTCGGTTGGCCGAAAATACTTGGCATCAATCTCAACTATCAGCTGGCCGGTTTTTTTATCGTATCCTTTTTCATCAATTCCAGTGCCTTTCCAGGATATTTCAATGCCCAATTCCCTGGCCGACAGGACAACAAAATCTCTTACAGAATATTGTTGTCCTGTTGCGATGACAAAATCATCCGGTTGAGCCTGTTGAAGCATGAGCCATTGTACTTTTACATAATCTTTGGCATGGCCCCAGTCTCTTTTAGCATCCATATTCCCAAGATACAGGCGGTCTTGCAGACCAAGACTGATCCTTGTCAAGGCTCTTGTGATTTTCCGGCTGACAAATGTTTCTCCGCGCAATGGAGATTCATGATTGAAAAGGATTCCATTGCAGGCAAATATTCCATAGGCTTCTCTATAGTTTACCGTTATCCAGTATGCATAAAGTTTGGCTGCAGCATAGGGACTTCGCGGGTAAAAAGGGGTTGTTTCGGTCTGGGGAACTTCCTGGACCTTTCCATATAGTTCAGATGTCGAGGCCTGGTAAAACCTGGTTTTCTTTTCAAGACCCAAAAGCCTTATGCCTTCAAGTAGACGCAATGTACCAAGGGCATCTGTGTCTGCTGTGTATTCAGGAGATTCAAAGGACACAGCCACATGGCTCTGAGCAGCAAGATTATAAACTTCATCAGGTTGGACCTGTTGGAGAATTCTTATCAGATTTGTTGAATCAGTAAGATCACCATAATGCAGCACAAATTTTCTGTTTTTTTCATGGGGATCCTGGTATAGATGATCTATTCTGTCTGTATTAAACAGGGAGGATCTTCTTTTTATTCCATGCACTGCATACCCTTTTTTCAGAAGAAATTCGGCAAGATATGCTCCATCCTGCCCCGTGATCCCTGTTATAAGTGCTGTCTTTGTCATTTTAGGACCTTTAGTGAATTGTCTTGGATTAAAAAAATAGCTCCGCCCTTTCGGTTACCTTTTGGGTTGGCGTGCAACAAATTATAACAATGACTTCATTTTTTTAAAACAAAGGTTACTTCATTTCCCAAATCAATATATGCTTTCGCTTTTCAAGTTTGGGAAGAAACGCTTCAAATTCTTTTCTGCTTAAAACAAGTGACCGAATCTTTCTTTTGATATATCGTTCTGTTTTTATACATAACTCATAAAGGTTATACGGATCAATATTACCAACAAATAACAGGTCAACCACACCTGTGTCCTTTCCTTCTGCGTAATCGTCTATCAAATATGCCAGTTCGAGGTCTCCAAGTCGGCTCACTATACCGTCAATAACTTTGTCAACACCCATGGTTTTTCGTGCTATAGAAGTAAGTTCTTCAAATAATGGATGGTTTTGATTGGCAGAGTAAAAAATCTGGCGGCCTTTTTTTTCAGTGTGTAAAAGCCTGGATTCGGTTAACAGGTTTAGTTCTTGTCGTACGGCGTTTGTTGAAACATTAAACTCACTGGAAAGTTCTCTTAAATACGAGCGTATAGCAGGATTAAAAAAAAACTTGATTAGAAGTTTAATTTTGATTTTTGAAGTGACAAATCCTGCAAACATATCTTCCATTAATACCTCCTTTATGAGTATAATTGATACTCATAAAGGAGGTATTAATAAATGTCAATAAAATTTTATAAGAGCCTTAAATACAAATTCATAGTATCTAACGCGACTCTATCCCAAGAATAGTATTTTTGTACCGCATGCTGGGCTTTTAATGCAAATTCGTTTCTAAAGGAATCCGGCCAAAGCAGTATTTCGTATATTTGATCAACCCACGCCTTAATATCTTCAGCAGGAACCAAAAAACCGGTTTCTTTGTGGCGCACAGCGTCTGTAATACCTTCCAAATCTGCTGCGACGAGCGGTATCCCCTGGGCTGCAGCTTCAAGAGCTGCAATCCCAAAACCTTCAACATCACTGCCATCCAAGGTTTTTATATTTGGCATGATCATTAATAAGGCATTTTTTCTGAGTATGTTGAGTTTGTTTTCAGAAACATATCCAAAGTATTTTACACGGGAATTTTTTTGCAGCGCCTGGGCTTCATCTTTATCCCAAACCTTACCTACTACATACATACTAATGTTATCGGACAAGAAAGGAAGAACCTTTTCAGCAAACCACTTAGCTCCTTTCCGCCTGACAAGTCGACCCACAAACAGGATATAGTGTTGGTTTTCTTTCGCTTCAATTGGTTCAGAGACGTTCAGGCGGTTTTTAAATCTAACCCCTAACGGTATGGCAATGGTTGGAAAAAAACCTTGTTTTTCAGCAATTCGAGATGTGTTTTTACTATTGGTTATATAATAATCAACCCTCGTAAAATATTTTTTTACCCATAAAAGGAAGATCCCATATAATTTTGCTTTTATTCCTTTCCGTCTGCCATAGAGAATATCCAGCCCATGAATGGTCAACACCTTCTTTGATTTAGCATCCCAAAAATGATGAAAAAAAACCAAAGGAAATAAAACCATGTCTCCAAAATGAATAACATCGTATTTTTGACGATTCAGCCAAAGAAAATATAACGAACTGACCATAAACCATAACAACCGTGGCAGGGAAGGTGGTCTACCACCTTTTCGGCCGGGAAGTGCCCGAACTGTGAGATCGGTATGGTGACTTAATGCAGCGGTAAGTTCCATGCTATAGGTTTCCATACCGCCTATGGCTGGAAACCATTTGCGTGAAATAAAAAGGACTTTAATTGCTTTTTCCATTGAATTCAATTTGTTTAACACGCAATAAGGTCTCTTCGATTAATTTTCGATTAAACCCTATTACATCCGCAACAAGACCGATCATTAGCACCTGAAAACCGATAACAAACATGATGGCCGCAAATACCAAAGATTGAATATGACCACTTCCGGCGCCTGTAAAATAATAATAAAGGAAACGTACAGACGGTATCAGTCCCAAAGCCACCAATACACAACCAATGTAGAAGAAAACTTTTAAGGGTTGATACATGGTGTACATTCGAATGATTGTTGCCATCTGATTTTTTACAAAGCTGGGAATATTTTTAAAAAGTCTTGATTCCCTGGTTTTAGGGTTTGTTCCAATGGGAACACTTGTAACCGCCATATGCTTTTTCCCAGCCTGAATAACGGTCTCAATCGTATATGAAAATGGCGATACAATATTCATCTGCATGGCAGCATCACGTTTAAATGCTCTGAATCCGCTTACTGCATCCGGAACACTGGTTTCTGAAAGCATTCTCACAACAAAACTTCCCATTTTCTGTATTTTTTTCTTTGCAGGACTGAAATGAGGAACCTTATCTGTCTGGCGATCACCAATCACAAGGTCTGCCTTACCGTCGAGTATTGGCTTGATCAGCTTTGGTATGTCCTGCCCATTATACTGGTTATCCCCATCTGTATTTACAATGATATCAGCACCCAGTCTGAGGCAGGCATCAAGGCCTGCCTGAAACGTGCGTGCTAGCCCCCTGTTCTTTGAATTTATTACAATGTGATCAACACCGATATCTTTTGCAACCTCGATTGTTCTATCCGTCGATCCATCATCGATGATTAAAATTTCCACCTGATCAATCCCATCAATTGTTTTAGGGATATCCGCAAACGTTTGTGGCAGTGTGTGTTCTTCATTATAACATGGTATTTGAACTATGAGCTTCATAAATAACCAACACCTTTAAGATTAAATTAATAATTATTGCTTTGGCAATATCCTGTCCATTTTCAATTCAAGTGTCTGTCCTATAACAGGTAATCTCAATTTTAGTTCCTGATCCGGATTTATACCAGGCCACATTAGATTCTCATACACAAGCAATTTCACATTTTCAAATCTTTTTTTATTACTTTTTATATCAATGGTTTTACACAATTTGAATTGAGCACTTTTATTCAGCATCTCTCTAAATATAGTATATATCTCCAGACCACTCATATTTTCTGACTCCACTATGATAAACTGGACGCCCATATCAGACAAGGCTTTGGATATTTCATTCTTGTCATGCAAATGGACCTCAAGTTTATTTGTATAGGAGATGGACGACGATGAAATGAGTTTGTCTCCTCGAAGAACAATGAATTCTCTTTGGGTATCATGGATATTCATAAAAAAAATAAAATGGCCATTTGCATACCCATCAAACAATACCACGGGGGATTTTGAATTATTTATGGTGTATTGTGCCGCCTCCTCATATCCCGAAGCCGTCGGAACGAATACTTTTGGGAGCAGGGACATCTGAAACAAAAAAGGAATAAGGATCAGAACATAAATGAGCCCTTTTCCCGTATTATTTATCATCCTTGAAACAGCCACAGTAATAATCGTAATACCTTCTGCGGCAAAAAGACAAAAGAAAGGAATCCAATACATTGAATAGCGCGGAATGTCATGTTTAATGAAAGTAAAAAAGATATAGGCTGAAATGATTGCAGCAAAATAGATTAAACTGTTTTTCTTTTTTCTTATGAAAACAGTAACCATACCAATTATTATCAACACAACTAAAATTGGTGAAAAATGATCTTTATAGATAAAGTGAATATTTTCCATCAATTCGGTCATTGAGATTAATCTAGCGGCACTTGAACCGGCACCTGTTCCAATGGATTGGGATAAATTTTGAGCACCCAGCCAAAGTGTAAGCATGGCCAGAGGGACAATGAATAACAAGAGAACAAAATAGGAAGAAAAATTCTTTTTTGCAACCAGGGTTTTCCAATTCCCGGATAAAATTGCATAAACACCTATAGTTAACAGGACAAAGGCACTTTTTTGATTTGTCCATAAGGTCAATCCAATAATAATTGACATGACCAAGGCATTTTTATAGGAAATATCCGAGTAGTATTTATAAATAAAGTATGCAGATATAATAACCATACTCAGTGTTGGAATTTCCAACATTGATTGCTGGCAATAGGAGTAAACCATTGGATTTGTAATCCACAATACCAATGAGCAAATGGCAAATTGGAAATTGTGGGTTTTTTTAACCAGTTTTATCCAGAAAAACATGCCTGTAAAAAGATAACAAAGCACCGTGATCTTAGAGGTTACATATGAAGTTCCCAATACCAGATACAAAACAGCTTCCATTGACTGAAAAAAAATGGGTCTATATCCAATGGAAAGCGCCGGGTATTTTGCATAATAATTAACCGTATATTCATAAGGGTGTAAAAGTGAACCGGGAAGATCCAGGATAAAATCCTTTAAAAACGCTCCGTCCATTGCTATTCTATCGGCATCAGGTGCGAAAAAATGATTGTCAAAAAGATAGGGGGAACAAATAGCAATATAAAAAAGTATAACGCCTATAAAAATCAGGGTTTCAGGAGTATAAGGGTTACTATTTTCTTTACGTTTTATCATTCAGAATTCCTGTCATTTATAACCTCACACTAAGACACCAAGAGAGCTATAGGCTCTGTGACTTTGCGGCTTTGTGTGAGAATAATATTTTTCATTCATACAAGAGTGGACCAAGCTATGACCATGCCTCATTATCATGATAATCGTCTGTAAATACGATGGTAAGAATAACACATATGTTTGATTTTAAACTGATCAATCATTTTTTTTCTGCCGGCATCACCATGACGAAACCTTAATTCTTTATTATCAACGTATTTCAGGATTTTTGAGGCCAAACCGATGAAATCACCGGGTTGAAATAAAAGACCGGCGTGTCCATCATCAACGAGTTCCGGATTGCCGCCGACATTTGTCGCAATAACCGGCAACCCTGCTGACAGTGCTTCCAGGATGGTATTGGATATGCCTTCATTTTTTGATGGAAGCACAAAAAGATCCAGAGCCATCATTAGTTCAGGAACATCCGTTCTATTTCCTAAAAAGACAACTCCTTTTCCAGCCATTTTCTTCAGCCTGTTTCGTTCATTCCCGTCTCCGATAACAAGAAGGCAGCAATTTTCTTTTTTTGCGCATACAATTTCAAATGCACGAAATAGTGTAGAATGGTCTTTAATGGGATCTAGTCGTCCGACAACTCCTATAATAAAAGTATCTTTGGGAATATTCAGTTCTTTTCTAACGATTGAATTTGTCGTTGATTTCAAAAAAGTAGAAACATTAATTCCATTGTATATCTGCGTAACCGGTTTTTTAACTTTTATCGTATGTTTCAACCATGATTCCAAATGTCTTGAAACACAGGTATATTCTTTGACCAAGGCTGAAAAAGCTCGTCTTATAAATACTCTTTTAGGATTCAGGCCTGAAGGGTCCTGAATTTCCCAGCCATGTTCTCCATGAATCACATTTGAAATTCCTGCTATCTTTGCAGCTATGATTCCGTCAATACCACTCCAGTTTCTTGTATGAACAATATCAGGCATAAGTAATTTCAATGTTCTGGATAGTTTCCAAATAAACCTGAATGAATTTCCCGGCTGTTTATTCATTTCAATAATCTGGGTTTGTTCTGGAACAAGGCGTGAAGACATTCCAGATTTGGACAGACAAAGAATAATGTGCTCTATGTCCGACGGCGCATTATTAATCAGGGTGGCAATCCCCTTTTCCAACCCTCCTGTACCAAAAGAATAAACGATATGTACAACTCTTATTTTTTTCAATGAAAGTGTATCCTATACAGCAAAATTCTGGTGCCATAAGTTCAGCATCATGATTGACCATAGTTCGGTTGACCTGTTTCGAAGACCACTTTGATGCTCTCCCCAGATTTTTTTGGTGAAATCGGGATTCAAATAATTTTGGCTGGCCTCTCCGTCTATTACCAAATTTCTTGCAAATTCCTTAAGGTCTTTTCTCAACCATTCACTTATCGGTACCCCAAACCCCATCTTTTGCCTATACAGGATCTCGTTTGGAAGATATTTTTTCAACGCTTTTTTAAAAATATGTTTTCCATCAGTTCCAACAAGTTTATACTTTGATGGGATTTTTGCCACATATTCCATGAACACATGATCCAAAATCGGACACCGGACTTCCAAGGATACTGCCATGCTTGCCCGGTCAACTTTTGTAAGAATATCTTCACACAAATATGTCTTAATGTCGAGGTATTGAATTTTTGAAAGATGATCTTGGGCCGGGGCATTATCATAGATCCTATAAAAAAGATCTTTTGTTTCATACCCTTTTAAATCTTTACGGATATCTGGATGTAATAATTTCAGTTTTTCATTATCCGGCATGGCACTTACCGAATAATAGTATGCACCGACAGGATCACGGGCAACATTTGAAATAAAGGCCTTGCCCCTGAAAATCTGAGGAAGATAATCAGCTTTGGGATACAATCTTCCCATGGTTCCAAAAACAACCCGGCGTAGACCTGCAGGAACCATATTCCGAATATGGTTTTCACGCATGTCAAAATAATAGCGACGGTAACCTGCAAAATTTTCATCCCCTCCATCCCCGGACAGGGAGACTGTTACATTTTCCCGTGCAATTTTAGACACATAATATGTCGGCACTGCAGATGAATCGGCAAAGGGTTCATCATAATGCCAGGATAGTTTATTAATAACCGGGATGGCTTCTGGCGTAACATTCATTTCATTGTGATTTGTTGAAAACAGATTGGCAACCTGCCTGGCGTATTCGATTTCATTATATTTAGCCACACTGAAAGATATTGAATTGGTTCGAACAGGACTTTTCGAAGAATTTGCCATTAATGCCACAATGGCTGAAGAATCAACACCTCCGGACAAAAAAGCACCCAATGGGACTTCGCTGATCATCCTCATTTTGGTAGCATCATGAAGAATATTCAATAGGTCATCGCCCATTGTTTTTTCATTAAAATTATGTTCCGGGAAAAATGAAAGATCCCAATAAGATTTTATATTTATAGATTCCGGCTTAATCACTGCATAATGGGCTGCAGGCAATTTGTTGACGGATAAAAATATGGTTTTCGGGGCAGGAACATATAAAAGAGATAAATAATCAGATAATGAGGTTAGATCTATTTCCCTGGATACGCCAGGATATTCCAGGATGGCTTTTATTTCAGAGGCAAAAATAAAGTGATCTTTGGTCTGGTAGTAATATAAAGGCTTTTTGCCTAGCCTGTCTCTGGCAATGATTAATTGCTGTTTATTTTCATCCCACAACCCGAATGCGAACATTCCCCTGAGATATTTAATGGCATTCTCACCCCATTCTTCGTAGGCATGGATAATTGTTTCCGTATCAGAATTTGTCTTGAATTGATGCCCCTTTGATTTGAGTTCAGCCATCAGAGCCTGGTAATTATAAATTTCACCGTTAAAGGTTATCCAGATAGACCCGTCTTCGTTGGTTAATGGCTGCTGTCCTGTAGATAAATCGATTATACTTAAACGCCTGTGACCTAAACCAATTTTACCTGAATTTTCGTATTTTGATTTGATAAATCGAATGGGTGCATCAAATTCTTTAATACCACTTTTTGTGCTGTTAAAGAAATATCCTTCCTCATCCGGGCCCCTATGAACAAGCTGCCTTGTCATTCGGATCAGGGTAGACTGAGAAATAGATGATCCATTTCTATTATATATCCCGACTATTCCACACAAAGTATAATGCTCCTCTTATAAAAACTATTCTTTAAAGTATTCTCTTCTCAACAACGGCCAGATTTCTTCCCATGAGTGCATTATAGCTGTTTGATAGCCCTCCATTGCTAAGTGTCGGCATAAATCAGACTCATTGGCCAGTGTAATCATGGCATCGGCTAAAGAATCAGGATTAGAAGGTTCAACTAAAATCCCATTTTTAAAATGATTTACCAGGTATGGGATCCCTCCTGCCGAAGTGGTAATAACCGGTAATCCAGCAGCAAAGGCTTCTAGCAAAGAGTTTGGATAATTATCCACAATAGAAGAATTAACAAAAATATCAGCCTTATTGAGATATAAAGGGATATCCTCTGCTGGAACTTTTCCCATAAAGTCTACGGAATCCTCAAGATCAAGGTCCTTTACAAGCGTTTTTATTAATTGATATTGAGTCCCTTCGCCAATGAGAATCAATTTGGAATGAATATTTTTTTTTTTTACGCTGGAAAATCCATGAATCAGTGTGGGGATATCATAGTACAATTCAAATTGTCTTGTACATATGAAATTTACAGCACCATTTTCACAAATTTCAGGCTGCTTGAATTTAAACCGTTTTAAGGAGATAATATTGGGGATAACAACAGATTTTACTTTTAAGGATTGAAAAACATGTTTTAGAAACATGCTGGGTACGACAATGCTGTTGGCTATGTTTAGCAACCAGGTAAAACCTTTACCCCGATTGTTAAAAAAAGATTCAGCTTCCCCTCCCCTGTAATTTACAACAACACGTTTTTGAAAAGCGAATCCGATCAGCACAGCAGGGATCACATTTATAAAAAAATACCAGTGCGAACACGCCATTATATGAAATACATCACACTTTACTGCTGCCAATAAAAGGCGGTAATAATATACAAAGGCTCTGACAATTGTCCGCAGGCCAAAAAATTTGTCTATCACTTTTTCAAGTTGCGGCAGTGACTGGTTTGTCGGTATAAAAACAGTCTTATGATTATCCTTTTCCAAACTTTGAATTAACAACCTGGCCTGATTGGCCATACCACCGTAAGGAGGTGCCTTGGGACCTATCACAGCAATAAATTTTGATTTTCTGATTTGATCGTTTGTTTTCAAGTCAGGTGCTTTTATTATTAAGTATTTGTTGTGCAATACTTTCATACATAATCAGTCTAAGTATTACACTCAACCCAATCAAATGGTAAAGAATATCCCAATAGGCCGTTCCCAAAAATGCGCTTCCTATAAAATATGCAAAAATCGACAGCTGGATGGCTGAAGCATAATCTTTTACCCATAACAAATTTTCAAATTGTTTGGCTATGGAAATCCTTCTTTGCAGACTCAGCATGGTCCCTATAGTCAAGCTGAGCCAAAGGAAAAGCGCAATATATCCATGCTCACCAAGAATTTCAAAGTAGGCACTATGTGCATCATGTGCAAGTCCTCTAAATGTTTCAAATCCACCACCGGTAAGCGGATCCCTGGCTGCTCTATTCATGGCATATTCCCATGCCATGAATCGTCCTTGAACAGATGCATCTTCTTCATATGTTTCAATCGTTTGCATCCTTACCGTCCATTCCTCCGGCAGATATGCCTGTCCCAAAGAAATAGCAATCATAATAAATGGAACACTGATAAAAAGCATTCTTTTTCTACCAGTTAGCATCATGGCTCCCATGGTAGCGAACAGAGTAACCAACCCGCCCCTTGAATGGGTGCTGATGATTGAAAAAATCGAAAAAATAAACATTAATAGAAAAAAATATTTAAGATAAGTATTACTTACAAGCTTTCTGCAAAATAAACTTAAAGGTAAAATCATATTGAGTGCAAGTGCGATTTCATTATTGCCCTCATAAAAAGACCTGCTAGG
>JAQICW010000521.1 GCA_027858355.1 Desulfobacula sp. | reverse complement strand
AGAATCGATAAAATCGGCATCCACTGGCCTTGCCCCAATGAAACCCATGAAGGAACGCCCATTCTTCATACCACACAATTTACCCGAGGCAAGGGGTTCTTCCATGCCATTGAGCACACTCCTCCGGCTGAGGTGCCCGATGAAGTATATCCCTATGTCCTTACAACGGGAAGGGTATTATATCACTATCACACCGGAACCATGACCATGAAGACAAACGGCCTCAACATGCTCTCACCTGAGTGCTTTGTGGAAATTTCTTCCGGGGATGCTCAGAAGCTTGGACTTGATACAGGATCCATGGTGGATGTTTCTTCACGCAGGGGCAAAATCAGTGCAAAACTCAAAGTATCCTCAAAAGCTGTGGATGGGACCATTTTTATCCCCTTCCATTTTGCCAAAGCCGCAGCCAATGAGCTGACAAATGCAAAACTGGACCCAACAGCCAAAATACCTGAGTTTAAGGTCTGCGCCATAAAAATTGAACCGGCTACAGCATAAAAATCCAATACAATATTGAGCAGGCAAAGGGCTCACACCCTTTGCCTGCTCAATATTTTTCTTCACAAAAACGTGACTCCTGCATAATTTATCTTAAGCATGTATTGATAATTTTTAGCATCAAAAATTAGAAAGATATCAGATTATGAAAATACAATTTATAAAAGAAATGATACTGGGTCCAAGACAGCTGACATTTGGATTTGACAATAACCCCCGGGAAGAACAAAATTTTGTAATTTCCTGTATCATAGAGCAATTTGAAAACCACGGACAGGTAGTTCTGGATAAATTTATTGCCCATTTAAAGGAAATGCATGATTTGCCAGAAATCGATACGCTTCAATATATTTTCTGGTCAGCACAGGAATTGAAAATACATTTCAGGGTTGATGGCAAAAATATTACCCCGTTTGAAACCAAACAAATTTTACTCCAGTCTCCAGAAAAATATGTGGAAATTATTACAAATAAAAATGTGGAAAATTCAATATTTCAAGATGTGGTCTCATTTTATCAAAAATTATCCAAGGGAAAAAATCAAAATAATTTTGATGACCAGTATAATTTTTCCCGCTCCTTGCTATTGGACTTAAAAAAATGGGAGACAAATCTTAATTCATTCAAACCCATTGCTCAAAAACCATTTTACCCGGGCAAAACAGAAATCCATGAATACTTGCAAATATTGAAAATAATCTTGTCCAGACAAGACTCATATTCCCTGATTTATTCTTGTTATAATAATAAAGAAAAAATTGCTAAAATGGCCGATGATGTAAAAATTATTTCAGAATTTTATACCAGGCAGGTTAAATTCTGGGAGTTATTGATCCAATCGATTGAAGACTTCCGTATCAACTTAACTGAGATAAAGAAAACTCAAGAAATATTTTCAGGTTTTAACAGGTTAATCCAAATTTTAGAATCATCTTATCCTTACAATTTCATCACAGAAGCAGACAGATTATTGAAAATGGTTCAAAACCACAATGATCTAATTGTACAAAAAAAAACTAAAGCCCATCAGATAAAGGCAATATCAAAAATAGATGTAATGATTAAAGAACTGATTAAGCTGTTCGATATTTACACCACTGATCTGGATAAGCGCAATAAATTTTTATATGCATTGAGAAGTGCAAGAAAAAAAATCCCGCATACTAGAAGCATCAAACAAATTGATTTGGTTTTATGTAATACTGAAGATATGTACGATGATTTCATTGAAGACCTTAAAGAAGAATAAAAGCCGATAAAATCACAAAAGCTTGAATCTGATCCTTAAAACACTGCCTTCAAACCCTGCTCACCATTGCCTGGTTCAGCAAATGTTCGGCCGTGTGCATTTTAGGATCATAATTTTTTGACATATTTTACCTTTTATTCATGGAAGCGATTCAAGCAGCGTTTCTATCTTTAATAAATCTTCAGGCGGGTCTGCTTCAAATTGCATTTTTTTACCAGAATAAGGATGTCTGAAAGCAAGTTGCCAGGAGTGAAGCATTTGCCGGGGTGCTATGCTCTTTTTTTTACGGTATCTTCTGGGTTGATAGATAAGGTCCCCGACCAATGGGTGATCAATGGCATAAAAATGGACTCTGATTTGATGGGTCCTTCCTGTTTTTAAAAGCACCTCAACAAGGCAGGCCGACTTAAAGCGCTTTTTGATTATCCAGATTGTTCTTGCAGGTTTTCCATGTTCATGGTTTACGGCCATTATTTTTCTTTTAACCGGGTGCCGGCCAAGGGGAAGGTTTATTTCTCCTTGATCCTCGGGCAAATTTCCGGAAATCAGGGCAAAATATTTTTTCGCCACCCGCCGATGTTTGAATTCTTTTTGCAGAAAATCCAAAGCTGTCTCTGTTTTCACAACAACCATTAATCCACTGGTATCTTTATCCAGCCGGTGAACAATACCGGATCGGAAAGGGTCTTGTCCCACCCCGTTTATTTTTGGTTCATGAAATAATAGAGCATTAACAAGAGTTCCCGTCAGATTTCCAGGACCAGGATGGACAATCATCCCCGGTTTTTTGTTAATCACAATAATATGAGCATCTTCAAATTCAATATCCAGAGGAATGTTTTCAGGTAACACTGGAATATCTATGTCAGGATCAGGAATAATTCCCGTTATGATATCACCTGGTTTTACCTTAAACCCGGGTTTCTTTTTTTCATTATTAACCAGTATAGTGCCGGTGTTTATGAGTTTTACAGCAAGGCTTCTTGAACAGGATTGGTTAAAAGTAGAAATTACCGTATCAAGGCGGTTCTCTTTTAGATCTTCAGGTATTTTAATATTGATTTTCATAAACAAAAACCGACGAACTATTCAATTGCCCGTCGGTTTTCAAATTTGTTTAATTCTAAAGGCGAATTAGTTGAAAAGATTCTCAATTTCCTGCATCATGGATTTTTCGTCAATATCCTTGGCAGTTGACAATTCTTGAACCAATAAATTCTGAGCAGTATCAAGAAGCTTGCGCTCACCAAATGAAAGATCTTTTTCAAGTTTTAACTGGAAAAGATCCCTGAAAACTTCAGCAACATCATAGATGGACCCGGTTTTAATTTTGTCCATATATTCCCGGTATCTTCTATTCCATGTCTGGTTATCAGCACCCTGAGCTTTTTCCTGCATAACCTTGTAGACTTCAGGCACCTCTGTTTCAGGAATGACTTCCCTCAAGCCTACTGATTCCACATTTGAAGTTGGAATCATAATCACCATGCCATTTTCCACGATTTTCATCATGTAAAAATTCATGGTGTCACCATTTATCTCCTTGCTCTCAATTGATTCAATGCAGCCAACCCCGTGTGCAGGATAAACTGCCAGATCACCTTTGAAAAATTCTTTTTTAGTTGATACTGCACCACCATTTACCTTAGCTTTTTTGAATTTTTCAGCCATTAGATCTCCCGTCTTTTATTATGAAAACAATTAACCCATTCAAACAGAGAACCATATTTTTACAATATTGTCAACGACAATAAATATACACAAATCATGAAAGCTTAAGTATAGAGAATATCTTCCACAAAATAATGGTAGTTTTCGACCTGTGTTTTTGTTGGCACAAATGTATTTCATACTGCCATGACGACCTTGGCAGCTTATTGTTTGGTATTAAATAAATTCATGGCAGGAATAACGCCTTTTTCAAGGATATAAAGGCAGGCATCGGAAGCAGTATCAATACAATGATCCAATATTTTTATTTCATCAGGGGTAAAACTACCCAGGACATGCCCGGTCACATCCCCGCCTGATCCGGGATGGCCAACCCCCACTCGAATTCGAGTACAATCTTTTTTGCCAAAAGCTTCAACAATGGATCGCACACCGTTATGCCCACCATGTCCACGGCTTTTAACAATTTTTATCTTTCCGAATGTAAGATCCATATCATCATGAACAATAATGATATCTTCTATATCAATCTTATAATATGAGGCAAATTTATGGATAGGAAGCCCACTTTTGTTCATATAGGTTAAAGGCTTCACAAGAAAGACTTCCTGACCTTTAATCTGAGCTTTTACATACTCAGAATCAAAACGGGTTTTATCAATGGAAAGGCGGGATTTTGAAGCCAGTGCTTCAACGACTAAAAAGCCGATATTATGACGGGTAAGGGCATAATTTTTACCTGGATTGCCCAGACCCGCTATAATTTTAAATTTTAAATCCGACATCTACAAAGGAATTACTCTTCAGAAGTTTTTTCAGCAGCAGGAGCAGCCTCAGCTTCTCCCTCTTCCATGAGCTCATCATCTTCTTCAACTTCTTCCTCTTCAACAATCGGCGTTACAATTGTGACTATTGTAAAGTTAACTTCATGGGGAATTTCAATATTTTCACCCAGATCAATATCCTCCACATGAACTGCATCACCAACATCAAGGTTGGTGATATCAATCTGTATCGTTTCTGGTGCATCCGTCGGCTTACAAACCACATCAAGCTCACGTCGAACAATCTGCAGCAGCCCACCTTCTTTAACACCTATGCTTTCACCAACAGTTTCCACAGATACACTTATTGTAACCGTTTCATCCATGTCAATCTCATGCAAATCAACATGCAGATAGTTCAAACTAAAGGTATCCATCTGCATATCCTTGAGCATAACACTCTTTCTCTTCCCAGAATCTCCATCAATAATGAGATTGAAAAAAAGACCCATTGAACCATGTTTCCTAATGATTTTAATAAAATCTATTGTATTAATGGAAAGCATTTCAGGATCTTTCTTTGCCCCGTAGACAATGGCAGGTATCTCATTATTGCTTCTTAATTTTCTGGCAGCATTTTTGCCGCTAGTTTCTCTTGTTTTTGCACTTAATTCAATTAATTCCAAAGTTTTTTCCTCCATAACTGCATGCATGCATGCTTAAATACTAATATATACTTAATTTTATACAAATAGAGAATTTACAGAATCGCCTCTGTAACTACGCATAATCGCTTCACCAACCAGTTTGGCAATTGATAACGTCTCAATTTTGTCGCATTGTTTTGCTTCTTCAGACAAAGGGATGGTATCTGTTACAACAAGAGAACTTAAAGATGATTTGTTGATTCGATCAATGGCCGGCCCTGAAAGCACGGGATGCGTACAATAGGCATGAACCTCTTTTGCACCCTTTTCCATGATAACACTTGCAGCCTCTGTCAATGTCCCTGCCGTATCAACCATATCATCAAGGATAAGCGCTATTTTATCTTCAACATCCCCGATAATGGCCATGGCTTTCGCCTCATTTGGCGCACTTCTTCTTTTATCAATAATGGCAAGGCTTGCATTCAGTCGCTTGGCATACGCCCTTGCCCTCTCAACACCACCGGCATCGGGTGATACAACAACCATTTTTTCAGGATAACGGGTTTTAATATCATCAATTATGATCGGAGCAGCATAAAGGTTATCTACTGGGCAATTAAAAAACCCTTGAATTTGTCCAGCATGCAGATCCATTGTTATCACCCTGTGAACACCTGCTTTCTCAAGAAGGTCTGCAATTAATTTGGCACTGATGGGAACCCTGGGAGATACTTTTTTGTCCTGCCGTGAATACCCGAAATAAGGGATAACCGCAGTAATTCTACTTGCGGAAGATCGTTTAAATGCATCAATCAAAAGCAGCAGCTCAACAAGATTGTCATTTACAGGCTTACAAGTAGACTGTATTACAAAAATTTCCTGTTTTCTGACATTCTCCTGGATTTCAACCTGTGTCTCTCCATCACTGAAACAGTCAACTTTTAATCTTCCCAACGGCTTTGCAAGGTATTCTGAAATCCTTTCAGCAAGAACGGGATTTGAATTTCCAGCAAAAATTGACAAGTCACTCATATCAACTCTCTTTTTTCCAATTTTGAAAATATGGTTATAAAAACATGGCTGGGGCGAGAGGATTCGAACCTCTGAATGCAGGGATCAAAACCCTGTGTCTTGCCACTTGACGACGCCCCAATACATTAAATCACTACATTAAACTCACAAGTATTAATTAAATAAACGAGGAAAGAAATACCTTTCTTTTGCTCCTGGACCACTTTTTTAAAAGCAGTTCAAAGCCCTTCTTTGCATTTTCCCGGGCTGAAAAAAGAGCAAAAAGGGATGAGCCGCTTCCAGTCATATAAACTTTTCTTTGCAGCAGCACCGCCATCTCTTCTTTTGTTTCTCTGATCTCAGGATAGAGCCTGCACGCTGATTCTTCAAGGTCATTGTGCATCTGATCCCTTACATCAAATTCCTGTCCCCGTAACGGTACATTTAAACCAGTCTTTATATTATCTTTTTGGTTTGATGTCAATCTATAATCAATATTTTTATATACTTCGGCCGTGGAAGCAGCAACCCCTGGGTCGCACAAAACAAGATGATAGGATTTTAAACTGGCTGCCTTTTCAAGCCTTTCTCCAACACCTCTGGCAATTGCCGGATGTCCAAAAATAAAAAAAGGCACATCCGCACCCAGCTTTACCCCCATTGTCATCAAGTCTGCTTTTGAAAAAGGGGTTTTGTAATACTTGTTTAAAGCCACCAAAACAGCAGCTGCATTACTGCTCCCGCCGCCCAGACCACCGCCCGGGGGAATTCTTTTTATAATTTTAATGGCAAGACCTTTTTTTTCTTCACCAGCCTTTGTTTTTAAAGACTGATAAAATAATACAGCCGCTTTATAGGCAAGATTAGATTCATCTTCAGGCACATCTGGATGATCACAGGAAATTGACAATTCTTTTTGGGCAAACTCAATATAAAGGTCATCACACAGATCAATCTGAGTCATCAAAGAACAAAGATTATGATACCCATCCTTTCGTTTGGAGGTAACATATAAAAACAAATTTATCTTTGCAAAGGATGCAACCTTTTTTATCAAGCTTTTGCCTCAACATAAGCCAGCCTGATTTCACTTAGCAACGCTTTAAGAAGGTTATTTTCTTCTTCAGTCAAATTACCCTTTGTTTTTTCTTCCAGCATGGCAATCATATCAATTGTATGCTTTGCAAGGTCAAGATTGATGTTTTTTTTCCCAGTTATTGGATCTTCAACCTTGCCAAGCTGGACAAGTCCTGATGAATATAATGACAGAATAAAACTTGAAAAATCAATTTTAAACGGGCCTTTGGCTCCTGTTGGGGCATCTTTCATTATAAAACCATTTCCCTTAGCCATTTTCTTTCTCCTTGAATAAAGTTCTTATCTTATTGTCCATTGAACATCTACATTATCCTTTGTCACTGATGCAAGGTAGCCGTGAAAATAAAAATTTTCAACTAAATATTTTTTGCCTAAATACTGAACCACTAAATTTTTATCATCAACAACCATTTTTATCTTTACTTTTGAAAGGCCTTGTATCCCATGACTTGTTTTTTTTAATACAGCTTCTTTTGCTGTAAATGTCCTGAAAAAAACAAGAGATTTGTCCTGACTTGTGAAATGCGCTCCTTCTTTTGGATCAACAATTCTTTCAAACACAGCATCAGAAACATCCTTAATCTGCTCCAGATCAATACCGATCTTTCCTGTTGAGACAACTCCGGCAACAAAATCCGGTTTGTGAGTAACAGACCAATAGATAGTATTTGACGGCAGGGGAACTCCCAGGGCATCTTTCTCTAATATTCCCACAGCAAGCTTCGATTTTAAGCTGGAGGCCTTCACACTTTCCCTGGCAAACAGGCTTAAAGCAACAACTTTCTTTTTCCCTTTCAACGCCTTAATTGTTTCAGGAACCCTTGTTATAACCGGATATAAAAAGATAATCAGTCCTCCTGATTTTCAAGTCTAATTATAATATCCGCAACCGTTGCACCCTCTCCTTCCTCGTGTACAAACAAGGGATTAATATCCAGTTCTTTTATCATGGGGTGGTTATCTGCCATGGCTTTTAACGAAACAATATGTTTTTCTATGGTTTCAATATCTGACGGCTTCTCCCCGCGCAATCCCTTCAGAATCGGATACCCCTTAATACTCCTGACCATTCTTCTTGCAACATTTCTGCCCATGGGTGACAACCTGAAAACAACATCTTTATAGACCTCCACAAAGATACCGCCCAGTCCAAACATAACAGCATGCCCAAAAACCGGATCTTTTGATAATCCCAATATTATTTCCTTGCCTTTTGGGGCAAGCTTCTGAATCAGTACGCCCTCTATCCGGGCATCAGGATTATAGGCTTTGGCTTTTTCCATGATTGTTTCAAAAGCTTCTTCCACACTTTTGCTATCTTCAAGTCCCACAACAACTCCGCCGGCATCTGTTTTATGTAGAATATCAGGAGATACGATCTTCATCACAACGGGGTAACCCGTCTGATCTGCAATTTTGCCGGCCTGGGTTTTATTTTTTGACAGGGTCATGGGAAGCGTTTTGAACCCATAACATTTCAGAAGTTCACTTCCGTCCAGTTCCCCTAAAACCTTTTTGCCTGCTTTTAAATATTTTTCAATGATCTGTTTTGCTTTCACCGTATCATATGTCAGTTTATACTGCGGTAAAATTTTCCGAGACAGCCATTTTATTCCTTCTCTTAATGCCCCCAAAGACCTGGCAGCACTTTCCGGAAACTGATAAACCGGAATTTTATTCTTCTGTAAAAGCTTGACGCCATCAGACACATCCACGACTCCCATAAACGCACAGACAATTGGTTTAATGCTATTTTTGGCAATATTCACTATGGCTTCAGCCGTGCCAATGGCATCTGTCATGGACTGGGGCGTTAAAATGATCAAGGCTGCATCCACTCCGCGATCACTTAATACAGTGGCCAATGTATTTTCATACCGGTCTTTGGCCGCATCCCCGATCACATCCACAGGATTATGAAAATTGGCTGTGGACGGCAGATATTTTTTTAATTCCTTAATGGTATCTTCTGAAAAACTTGCCAGCTTCAACCCGGATTGTTCGCTCATATCTGTGGCAATAATACCGGGTCCGCCCGCATTAGTGATAATGGCAATTTTATCACCTGTCGGATATTTGTTGGCTGCAAATGCCTGGGCATAATCAAACAATTGATTAACCGTTGCACAACGCAGGATGCCTGCCATGTTAAAAATGGCATCATACAATGCATCAGAACCTGCCAGGGCACCTGTATGAGAAGCGGCAGCCTTTGCACCGGCATCGGAGGAACCTGATTTTATAACAATCACATGGGTGGGGTTGGTTCCGGAAGTCATTTCTCTGACCTCTGAAATAAATTCTTCGGCACCCCGGGAGAGTTCTTCCATATATATCATCACCACATCAGTATCTGGATCATTATAATAATACCTCAATAAATCCAGTTCATCCACATCTGCCTTGTTCCCGATGGAGATGAATTTTGAAAAGCCAAATCCCTTGTCTGCCGCAAAATCGAGCACTGCTGTACAAAGCGCTCCGCTTTGTGAAATAAATGAGACATTTCCGGGTTTGGGCATTCTTGCAGAAAAACTGGCGTTTAACGATACCTTTGGAGATGGGTTGATGACTCCCAGACAATTGGGCCCCACCAGTCTTACCTTGGCATTGGCACACAAGGCTTTGATTTCTTTTTCAATTTGAGCCCCTTCGCCGCCCACTTCTTTAAAACCGGCAGAAACAATAACTATCCCCTTAACTCCCTTTGCAATACAATCTTTTACAGCATTTAAAGCAGTTTTAGGGGGGAGAATAATCATTGCCAGATCAATGGGATCCGGAATATTTGCTATACTGGTATAACATTTTACACTTAAAACAGATTTTGCCTTTGGGTTAACAGGATAGAGTGTCCCCGTGAATCCGCCGGATAAAATATTGGCAAAAATATCATGCCCTACCTTTCCTTTTTGGGTTGACGCTCCTATAACGGCTATGGTTTCTGGTGCAAATATGGCATCAAGTCTATCCATTCTTCCCCCTTTATATATTCTATAAACAAAATTTTAGATTCCCATAATTTTCATTATTAGATTAATATAAAACAAAGGACTTATTTATCTATAATATCACTTCATAAAACAATTATCTACAGATAGCTCTGGATATTTTCCATAAGAAATTTTATATAAAATCTTTTCC
>JAQICW010000480.1 GCA_027858355.1 Desulfobacula sp. | reverse complement strand
TTTTATGGTTGCGAATACTTCTAAATAAAAATAATAAATATGGGAAAAATAAATGAGGAAAATAATGCCCTGCACCGGATTTGAAACTGTCAGATAAAAGAATACGTTAAGTAAAATAGGGGAATTTATGGGTCAATTTTTTATATCAATACTGATAATTTTATTTGGAGGTTTTTTATCCCTTGTTTTAGCGCGGCAAGCTAAATTGGCAAAGATCATTACGGTTTTTTTGTTAAGCGCCGGTTGTCTTTTAGGATTAATAGATGCTGTGCTAAAACTCATTCAGCCCGGCATTGCCGGCGCATCCTTTAGATATTTGTATGTTTTTTCTCTTGCATTTAAAATGGATGGACTTTCTGGTTTTTTTCTTGTGATCATTTTTGCTATTTGTCTTATTGCCGCGATTTACAGCTTTCATTATATGGAGAATTCAAGAAACGCTTTGAGAACAGCGGTTAACTATTTTTTCTTCAGTATTCTAATTGCCTCCATGGCGTTGGTTGTAACCGCAGCAAATATGATCACCTTCATGCTGTCCTGGGAAATCATGTCCCTGTCATCTTTTTTCCTGGTTATTTACAAGCATAACTCAGCTGAAAGTCGAAAAGCCGGGTATCTTTATTTTATTTTTTCCCATGTTGGCGCCATGTTTATATTCGCAGCATTTGGAATCGTTTATGGCTATACGGGTAGCTTTGGATTTGAAGCCATGGGTTCTCTTACCCAAACAGCAAAAATTCTGGTATTTATTTTTTCATTTATTGGTTTTGGTTCAAAAGCAGGTGTATTTCCCTTTCATGTCTGGTTACCACATGCCCATCCTGCTGCCCCAAGTCATATTTCTGCGGTCATGTCCGGAGTCATGATTAAAACCGGCATTTACGGCATTATAAAAATGTATATTCTTTTGAATTTGCACACTCCTCTTTTTGGGAATATTGTTCTTTTTGCCGGAGTTATTTCGGGTATTCTGGGTATCGTATATGCCCTGGGCCAACAAGATATAAAACGGTTACTGGCCTATTCCAGTGTTGAAAACATCGGTATTATTTTAATTGGGTTGGGTGTCGGAATGATTGGCGTTTCATCGAAAAATCCTTTGATGGCCGTTCTTGGATTTACAGGAGGGTTTCTTCACATTCTCAATCATTCCATATTTAAGGCCCTTTTGTTTATGGGTTCAGGAATGGTTCTACAAAAAACAGGAACCCGTTCCATTGATGCTCTGGGCGGTTTATTGAAAAATATGAAAATTACCGGACTTGCATTTATAATTGGCTCTCTGGCCATCTGTGGGCTTCCGCCCTTTAACGGATTTGTGGGGGAATTTTTTATATATATCGGTGGATTTAAAGGTGTTGGTCTTGATAAATCCGCCTTTGTTATGAGTTGTCTTGCAATTATCAGCCTTGCTGTTATTGGCGGGTTGGCACTGGCCTGTTTTACAAAGGTAATTGGTATTGCCTTTCAAGGAGAACCAAGGACCAACGCTGCAGTTAATATAGATGAAAAAGGGCCAAGCATGCTTTTCGCAATGTCGATTCTTGCCGGTGCCTGTGTACTCATCGGTATATTCCCAAAGCTTATTCTTTGGATGCCTGTTAAAGCCGTATCCGCTTTGGGGCTCGGATTCAGCCGTGTTCCTCCTGAACCATTTGGGCAGATGGCCGGAAATATTACACTTGCAGCAACTATTTTTCTTGTCTCTTTATTGTTGGTGACAGCAATCCGATGGTTTTTTTACAGGAATAAAACTATTACAAGATCAGGCACATGGGGATGTGGCTTTACTCAACCAACGGTTAAAATGCAGTATACAGGGTCTTCATATGCATCGTTTATTCTTGATTTTTTCCGACCTGCCGCACCTTTAGACGAAGATCATCCAAAAATCACAGGACGATTCCCTTTAAATACATACTATACGAGTCATGTGAATGATATTGCAGAACTTCATATGAAAAGGGTAATCGTTAATCCGATCCTGTTTTTATTTGATAAATTAAGATGGATACAACATGGTGATATTCATCTTTATATTGGTTATATTTTACTGGCTATAATTTTGTTGCTGTTTTTTATATAAAATAAGGATCGCAAATGAAATTACTTGAACGCAATTTTTGTTCAATTTATATGATTTTTGATCCTAATTAAATGGGAAGACTTTATGATTGAATCCATTACTCTTTGGCTTTTTGCAGTTTTGGTGGCGCCTTTTTTCTCAGGGGTTATACTTAAAGTAAAGGCTTTTTTCGGGGGGAAAAAGGGGCCACCCCTTCTGATTAATTACTATACCTTGATCAAGCTTTTTAAAAAAGGATCGGTTTATAGTACCAGTACCACTGTAATGTTTAAGTTGGGACCAATCATTTCATTGGGAACTGCCTTAGTCGTACTTATGTTTCTGCCCATAGCCGGACATGATCCGATTTTTTCTTTTAACGGAGATATCCTTTTTATTTTATATCTCATGGGTCTTGGCCGATTTTTCGTAATTGCCGCTGCCCTGGATACTGCGTCTCCATTTGAAGGTATGGGTGCTGCAAGGGAAGCCTATTTCCCGATTTTATGTGAAGCCACAACCTTTATGATTTTGATCTTTTTTTATAGATTAACAGGTGAGCTTCAACTATCGGCTTATTTTGCAGGTGGGAACACGATTGGGTTGTGGAATTTGACGGGTGCGCCATTATTATTTGTAGTGATTGCGTTTTTTATTATTCTACTGACGGAAAATTCAAGGGTTCCTGTTGATGATCCTGCCACACATCTGGAGCTGACCATGATTCATGAAGTCATGGTTTTAGATCATAGCGGACCTGATTTTGGACTCATTGAACTGGGATCATTTTGTAAGCTTTTTTTCTATTCAACAATAGTTTCAAGGCTGATTTTCCCTTTTGATTTCGGGTTTTCAGCAATTGGTTTTTTTGTTTTTATCGCAGGGCTTATCATAGTATATGTGGCTGTGGGTGTGACTGAATCCGTCATTGCCCGCTATAGAATGGATAAAGTTCCACAATTTGTCCTGACATCATTTGCACTGGCCTTTTTTGCAACCATTATCACTTTGGAGTTTATCAAATGATACTACATCCGGTTGATACAATTTTATCACTTGTACTGCTCTCTGTTTTATTTGCCTTTGGCGCAAGCCGGCTCCCCGGATTGATAAAGGTGATCGCTTTCCAGGGAATTGTAGTTTCCATAGTTCCTTTTTTTATTGGTCACGATATGAATGCCGGTGGAATGGTCTTTACCTTTGCAACTTTAATAATCAGAGGAATTATTATTCCTATGAGCATTTATGTGGCTATAAAAAAGGTGGACATAAAAAGAGAGGTGGAACCCATTATAGGTTTTCACGCCTCTATACTATGCGGTCTAGGATTAATCGTTGCAGCAACATATATCAGCAAACAATTGAATATTCCTTCCATCAGTGACTATAAACTTTTGTTTCCTGTCGCCATAGCGCTTCTGGCAACCGGAATGTTCCTTTTGATTGCCAGAAGAAATGCCATAGCCATGGTATTGGGTTATATAATGATGGAAAATGGTATCTATCTTGTTGGAACAACAATTTCAATTCGTGCCCGACATATTGTTGAATTCGGAATTTTACTGGATATACTTGCGGGCGTTATGATAATGGCCATTATACTTCAAAATATCAAACAAACCTTTGATGACGTTGATACAGCTAACTTGAGAACTTTAAAGGAATAGGTATTATTTTATGGTAGAAATCGTCTTTCTGGCTCCTTTCATAACAGGCATTATTGCTTTTTTTATTCCAAAAGCGATGGGTCGCCGGCTTTTAGTAGGTACTGGAGCGGTTCATCTTTTTCTTTCACTACTTCTTTGGAAAAATAGACCTGAAGCAATTTTTAATAATTATTTTGCTGTGACACCTGAAGGTCTGTTATCTCTTTTAGTTATTTCACTTTTGTTCTTTCTGATTTCCATCTATACGATAGCGTATCTTAAAGAAAGTGAAATTCAAAAAGAAAATATATTTACAGGGTTTATGCTCTTGTTTTTATCAACCATGACAATGGTAACCTTATCAGATCATATCATGGTAATGTGGATAGCTATTGAAGCCACAACACTTGCCAGTGCGCCTCTTATTTATACCCATAGATCTGCTGCATCCCTTGAAGCAACCTGGAAATATATACTAATATGTTCCGTTGGTATTGCCATGGCACTTCTTGGATCAGTTTTTATTACACTTGCCATGGACATTGGTAAGGTTGATGCGCCCCTGTCTTTTTCAGCACTTACAATGGTAGCAAAACAACTGGATCCCATGTGGTTAAAAGCAGGATTTGTATTCATATTGGTTGGATATGGGACGAAAATGGGTCTTGCACCCATGCACACCTGGCTTCCCGACGCCCATAGCGAAGCGCCCAGCCCAGCTTCAGCACTATTATCCGGTGTACTTTTAAATTGTGCATACCTGGGTATATTTAAAACCAATAAAATTATGCATGCAGCAGGGTTAAATGATTTTTCAGGTACGATTCTCATCGCTTTTGGTTTGATGTCTATCCTGGCAGCAGCAACATTTATCCTAAAACAAAACGAATATAAAAGAATGCTCGCCTATTCCAGTATCGAGAACATGGGAATCATAGCAGTTGGAACAGGTATCGGGGGTATCGCAGCATATGGGGCGATGATCTGCATGATCCACCATAGCTTGATCAAATCTTCCCTGTTTTTGTCATCAGGGAATATTTTACTGGGGTATGGCGACAGATTCATTAAAAATACAGGAGATATGGTCAGCCGCATGCCTAAAACCTTTGTGGCTTTTTTCGCCGGGTTTGCAGGTATTTCAGGATTTCCACCCTTTGGTATTTTTATCGGGGAAATGTTTATCATTGTTGGGGCATTCAAAACAGGCCACTATGTCGCAGCAGGTATTTTTATTTTAAGCCTTTGTGTCATTTTTGCAGGATTTGCCAATCAGGTCATGAAAATTTCCTTTAATGATTCAGATTCTACAAAAACTATTGGCCTAAAAGAAAAGGCAAGCCTGGTCTGGCCTCAATATATATTACTCTTAACATCCCTGATATTATGTTTCTATATGCCGGATACATTATATCAAACAATAATTGATGCAGTGACTGCCATTGGCGGAGGACTCAAATGACAACTGCTTTTATAGAAATTTCAAATGGTGAAAAGCTGGCAAGAGAACAGATTCCTCATCTTGGTTTTGATGAATTCCAAAAAAATGCCATGGGCATTGTAAATGAAGGCGGAAAAGTTGTTCAGTATTTCGGCTATCAGGATGGTTCAACCATTAAACTTTTGGCTGTATTGAGAACTGACAAGCTTTTGATAGCAGGCTGTGATGCACCGGACGTATATCCTTCCTTTAGTCAAACCTGCGAGCCATTTCATATGTTTGAAAGAGAGATTGCAGAACAATTTGGTATAAAGCCTGAAGGTCATCCCTGGTTGAAAATGGTCAGGTATCATCCAAATTATAGAGAAAAAATGCCTGATGTTTTTGGCAATGATTATAAAGAAGATATCCCGGGCAATTATGACTATTACCAGGTCAAAGGCGATGAAATTCATGAAGTTGCTGTGGGGCCTGTTCATGCAGGTGTAATAGAGCCCGGCCATTTTCGGTTTAACTGCATTGGTGAACGGGTACTCCATCTGGAAATTCAGCTGGGCTACCAGCACAGGGCAGTGGAAAACCTACTCTATAATGTCCAGGCAAAAAGATTGCCTATCCTTGCTGAAAGTATTGCCGGTGATACAGCTATTGGTCACAGCCTTTGTATGGCACAGGCTGTTGAAGCTCTGACACAGGTTAAACCGGATAAAGGCGCTCAAATCATTCGAAGCATTGCTCTGGAACTGGAACGACTTGCAAATCATATAGGTGATCTTGGGGCATTAAGCGGTGATGTGGCATTTTTACCGCCGGCCAATTATTTTGGACGTATTCGAGGAGATTTTTTAAATCTGTCTCTTCTGATTTGCGGCAACAGGTTTGGAAAAGGATTGGTGCGACCAGGCGGGGTTCGTTTTTCACTTGCCGATGATATTCGAAAAACCATTGATGAGCGGCTCAAAGAGTTAAAACCTCAGGTGGAACATGTTCTGGACCTTCTTTTTGCAGCTTCAACAGTGCGGGCACGTTTTGAAGACTGCGGTATTGTTAGCAATAATGATGCAGAACACTTAGGTCTTGTGGGACCGGCAGGCAGAGCCAGCGGTATCTCCTATGATGTTAGACGCTGTTTTCCCACGGAACATTATGGGCAGATAGATATTCCTGAAAACAAAAAAACATCAGGAGATGTATATGCCCGTGCAAGAGTGAGATATGATGAAGTATTGCAATCGATTAAAATCATTCAATCTTTAATTGATACACCTGTTGAAACAAATATTGTGGAGGATGTTAACTATAACCTGCCTGCTTCTTCTTTTGTGGTAACGATAAATGAAGCATGGCGGGGTGAAGTATCCCATGCATTGTTGACGGATAAAAACGGGAAAATACTTCGATACAAAGTTAAGGATCCTTCTTTTCATAACTGGAACGGTCTTGCCATGTCTTTGCGGGATACAGGGATATCGGATTTTCCCTTAAATAATAAAAGTTTTAACCTTTCTTATTG
Source organism: Desulfobacula sp. (assembly GCA_027858355.1). Next base: position 1,896 of record JAQICW010000480.1, on the reverse strand, counting down.
TGGATTTGATCTTTGACAATAAGGAAAATATAAAGAGAGTCTTAAATGCTCAATACACTTAAAAATAGATTTGAACAGGGTTATAGAACATGTAGCTATCCTAAAGAAAAACCTGCTGTATTTGAACGGTATCGTGGAAGACCCGTCATACAAAAAGATGTTTCTCAAAAGATAGTGGAAATGTGTGCAAATGCCTGCCCTCAAGATGCCATTGATATTGGTTTAAAAAAAATTGATATGGGACGATGTGTATTCTGCGGCACATGTGCACGCATCTCCAAAGGGGCCTTTATTAAGTTCACAGGAGATTTTGAAATTTCCACTTCCAAAAAAGAACATCTGCTGACTGATGGGGATCTTCCTGCTCTTGCCGAACACTCAAAACAGCATTTTAAAAAATTATTTGGCCGGTCTTTACAGCTAAGACAGGTGTCAGCCGCAGGGTGCAATGCCTGCGAAGCAGATCTAAACGTGTTGGCAACCCCGTTTTTTGATCTGGCCCGTTTTGGTATAAATTTTGTGGCATCCCCCCGCCATTCAGATGGTATTGTTGTAACAGGCCCTGTATCCAGAAATATGAAAACAGCATTGTTAACGACCTATGAAGCGATTCCTGATCCAAAGGTTGTCATTGCAGTGGGAAGCTGCACCATAACAGGCGGCCCTTTTGTGGGAAGTCCTGAAATAACACAAGGTCTGGATGCTATTTTGCCTGTGGATCTGTTTATACCCGGTTGCCCGCCGCATCCGCTGACAAATCTTCATGCCCTGCTGACATTTTTTAAATAATGCCCAAAACAGACCATAAAAATTATCCTTTTTCTTTTAATACTATATGGAATTCTATGGATTAACTTCTGCTTTAATGTTTGTGTGGTATTGTGTTGGAATACTTCCTAATAAAAACAAAAGACAATTCCCATGACTTGCCCTGCGGTTCAGCGATTGATCACATATTGTAGAACGGATTGATGTGATCAGGCTTCTCTTTCACCGGAATCAGATGCATATGAACCTCCCTGACACCCTCAACATCTCTGGCAATCTTTTGTAACATAGTGATCTTATCAGCCCCGACGAGTTCCTTTTTTTCAATGTTACCAATGAAAACCAATCCGGAATTAGCCGTTACCTTTACCTTGGGAACAAGATGCATCAAAGCAGTTTGAACCTTAGCGGCCAAGGCCAGATCTTCAAGTTTTTTTTGGGATTCCGGTGTGGTCTGAAAAGCTGTTTTCCGAATAGTTTCGTACAGGATGTCCACGGCATCATCCACTGTCATTGTGCTAATGTGAAGCACTATATCATACAACTTGCTGTCCAGCGTATCCACCCCATAAACTTTGATGCCCCATTTACGACGTTCTTCATCGTCTTTTTTCAGGATGTACCGGGCCTTTTCTTCTGGAATATTTTCCCGGTGCATCTCTTCTTTAACCCGGTCCTCGATATTGGCGAGGATTCTGACTTTGAGAACATGGGAAATATCCGGGAGGAAATAGTGACCTGCCAGGCCGTGATACACGACATTGTCTTTGCACATGTAATGAAGCAGAGAAGAACGAAGGAATGCAACATATCGTTCTTTACCATGACTGAATCGTTCAAGGACAGTGGGGGCATCATGAAGTGCTCTGATAAGCTTTATCTCTGGAATGTTGAACTCATTGGAAGCTTCCAGAAGATGATCTCGGGAAAGGCATTCATACCCCAGTCGTTGGGCCAGTTTTTCCGCAACCTCTTTTCCCCGGCTGTAAGAACCTCGAGAAATTGTTATTATAGGCATACGTCTCCTTTTTAAATTTAATAAATTATATCCATGGGGCTCATTAGCAGTGTCCAAAAAAATATGATGAAAATTCTAATAAATAATACGCCTCATCAGTATTATTGTAC
>JAQICW010000436.1 GCA_027858355.1 Desulfobacula sp. | reverse complement strand
CCCATCTACTGCGTTGCACCAAAGGCCTGATACGTATAGTATTAAACATTTGATGCGCCTTGTAGATGAACCAAAATCCTGCGCTATTTCTGCTCAATTTATTTCATTTGAGGTCCTTATTTTTCTTTTTTCAACTCGTTGAGTTCGTTTTCCAGCTCTGCGATTTTAGTTTTGTCTTCATCAGCAGGAGCATCAACACCGTCTTCTTTTTTCCAGGAATCCTTAAGCTCATCAAAACCGAGATAAAGAGCAAGTCCGCCACCCAGCAAAAGCACAGGTGGGATACATCCGGCCAAAAGATTCAAGAATGGGCCAAACCAAACCGCCAAACCAACAATACCTAGAAGAACTGCAATAGCACCACCAATTAATGTTTTCATAAAAACATCCTCCTTAACTTTTGTTCAAATTTAAAATACAAATTTAAAATATTTAGTATAATTAATATTGATACAATTAAACTGAAAAAATGATTGTCAATAGATGAGAAAAAATAGCACAAGCCATATTTTTAATCAAGGCTATTTTAGATAACCTGTTTTCAGGTGCATACATAGCTTTTTAAAGGCTTTTCCATTGGTTTTTTTCTGCCCCCAATACTTTTTCCGTGAATAATAATATTGCCATTAGAACCAAGCTTTGATAATTAATAAAGCCTTACATGCCTTATTTTTTAAGGCCTAAATTAGAAGGGACATTTCATGAGCTTGTTTCAAACGCTTAAAAATCTTGTGCCCAATACAAGAGCTAAGCTTCGCACATATTTAAATTACCTGCTGGATAACACCCATGATTACCACTCAAGCCTCTACCCGGGCAACCATAGTTATATTATCACAAAAATCATCAACCACCTGGTCAGGAAAGTAAACCTTGATGATCACAATTTAGATAAAATAAAAAATATTGAAAAGAACAGCATTGTTGTTTTTACCAGCAAGAATAAAAGAGTCTTTGATTTTTTGTATTTCCATACAATACTAAAAGAACTGGACCTGCCCTATCCTGAACTTGGGTTTGATTTCCGGTTTTTTCCCCTTTTATCCATAAAACGAATCTGCAGGATTCTATTGTCCCATATGGATTATTTTCTCCATCATTTCCATTTCAAGGACATATATATATCCGGGTATGCAGAAAAAGAACTTCAAAGCGGTAAATCCGGGTTTGTCTGCCTTATTGAAGAAGAAGATTTCTATAAGCGATTTATCAAAGCCACTCCAGATCCTCTGTTTCATCTGATTGAGCTTCAAAAACGAATAAACACTTCAGTTATTATTGTTCCGGAAGACATCATTTATGTAAGCAAGCCCACGCGCAAAGATCCAGGCCTTGCTGACATTCTGTTCGGCACCCATGAAAAACCCGGTCTGATGAAACGAATCTTTATCCTGATCCGGCGTTCTGAAAAAATCAAGGTAGCCATAGCCAATCCATTAGATCTTAAAGAATTTATCACTCGGCCTGAAATTGAGAGACTGGATGCAGAATTCCAGACCCATAGATTAAGAAGTTATCTGGTGGATATTTTAAACCGCCAGAGAAAAAGCATTACAGGTCCTATTTTAAAATCCCGCCAGGAGATTACCGAAGACATCCTGACCAAAAAATCCCTAAGGGAATATCTTGCTGATTATGCTGCCAAAAACAATATTCCCCTTTATAAAATTAATAAAAAATCCGCTTCCTATATTAAAGAGATAGCAGCCAACTATAACCTGAGAGTCATTAATTTTGCCAGTTTGATTTTAACCTGGGTATTTAAAAATATCTTTGATGGCCTGGTGATAAACCAGGAAGAGATCAACCGAATGAGGGAAAAATCCACTGAAGCTCCCCTTATTCTTGTTCCCTGTCATAAAAGTCATCTTGATTACCTGCTATTGCCCTATGTGATGTTCAAAAATAACATGCCCTGCCCCCATATTGCTGCAGGAAAAAACCTTTCCTTTTGGCCCCTGGGACCATTGTTCAGAAGAACAGGAGCTTTTTTCATCCGCCGAACCTTTAAAGGGGCTGAACTCTATTCCAAAGTCTTTGGTGCCTATCTTGAAAAGTTGCTCTATGAAGGATTTAATATCAAAATTTTTATTGAAGGCGGCCGGAGCAGGACTGGAAAGCTTCTGACTCCCAAGCCTGGTGGTCTTGCCATGATCATCAAAGCATATCTGAACGGTGCCTGTGATAATCTGTATTTTGTCCCGGTGTTTGTGGGATATGACCAGGTTCTTGAAGAGGATGCCTATTTAAAAGAAATTGAAGGAGGGAAAAAGAGTCCGGAAACCCTTAAAGGACTGATCAATACCCGCAAATTTCTAAAGAAAAAATACGGCAAGGTTTACATCAGATTTGATGAGCCCCTGTCCATTAAAGACTATTTAAAAGAAAAAAACATAGACCTGTCCCGGTCCACCAACGAGGAATACATACAATTTGTTAAAAGATTTGGATACAAACTGATTAATTCCATTAATGAGAATGCCCTGGCCACCCCCCATGGTATCATTGCCTCTGCCATCTTAAACTGCTCCAAAAATAATTTTGTCAAAAAACAGATGATCGAACAGGTAAACACCTATATGAATCTTTTGGCATTCAACAATGTGGAATTATCAGATACCCTGAACTTTGACCCGGATAATGCTCTCAATACCGTAATACATAATTTTATCTCCAGAAATTTCATTGAACTTGCCGATGAAGACGAGGGCGAGATCACGGACAACACCAATTTTATAGTAAAGCACAATAAAAGAGCTATCCTGGACTATTATAAAAACTCTGTAATTTCCTTTTTTGTACCCACCACCTACACAGCAGTGGCCATACTGGAGACTGACCGGTTTAAATTTTCATTGTCCGACCTTGTGCTTCGATATAAATTCCTGCAAAAAATGTTTGCCGATGAATTCTCCTTTGATGAAGAGATCACCCCGGAAGAACAAATCTCCAAATGCATAAAAGGATTTATTCATGAAGGGATTCTAGTGCCTGATCCAACCCACCCGGATATGCTGAACCTGACATCCATGGGTCTGCGTAAACTAAAATGGTTTGCTGCATTTTTACTTCCGTTTTTAGAATCCTATAAAACTACTCTGCTCTTTTTAGAAAAAGAAAAAACAGACAAATATGATGCCAGGGAAGAAGCAAAAAAAATCCTTTCCTTTGGCAGCAAACTCTATAAACGAAAAAATATAACCTTAAAAGAATCCCTGTCTTTGATTAATTATCGGAATGCAGCCAATTATTTTACCAGGAATCAGATCAAGGGGTCTGAGGATCAAATCCAGATTGATTATTACAAACAGATTATAGACCGCCTGGTCCAATTTACCCGTTCATAAAACAATGAAAGCGCTTATTCTTGCCGCAGGGCTTGGCACAAGGCTGTTGCCCTATACAAAGACAATTCCCAAACCACTTTTCACGATCAACCTGAGGCCTGTGCTGGATATTGCAATTGAAAAACTGGTCCATTGCGGGTGTAAAAAAATTTTCATCAACACCCACCATTGCCATGAACAAATTGAGGCCTTTGTTGAACAACACCCCTACCGGTCAATGATTCAAACCATATATGAACCTCTTATCCTTGATACGGGCGGGACCATTGCCAGTTTAAGGCAATTTTTGGATAAAAGTCCTTTTTTTGTTATCAATGCAGATATTGTTTCTGATATTGACCTTAATAAGGTATATGAATTTCATCTGACATCCAATTCAATTGCCACCCTGGTACTCCATGATTATCCAGAGTTCAACAAAATCAAAACAGATGAAAATGGCTTTATAGAAAATTTTAATACCTTTTCCAACAAAGGTTCTGCCTTTACAGGCATACAGGTTTTGTCTCCTGATATCTACTCCCATATGCCCAAACAGAAAGTTTTTTCCAGCATTGATGTTTACAAGGCTCTGTGCCCTGACAAAAAGGTGAAAGCCTATATGTCCCGACAAATTTTTTGGAAAGATATAGGCAGTATCCAGTCCTACCAGGAAACCTCCAGGCAATGTCTTTGCGCCAATATTTTTGGCCTGCCTGAAAATAAAATCCATGAAATTCAAATTATTCCACTGGCTGGCGACGGGTCTGACCGCCAATGGTTCAGGGCCGGACATGGTAAAAAGACCCTGGTGATCTCCGACCATGGAATCTGCCCGGACCCCAGTGAAAATCTGTCCCAGCTTGAGGCCTTTGTCAAAATCGGCAACCATCTTTCCACAAAACAAATTTTTGTTCCCAAAATCCTGGGCCATGATAAACTTTCCGGCCAAGTGGCCCTGGAAGACCTGGGGGATGTCCATTTGGCTTCAATTGCCAATCAGTACCGTGACAATACAAACAAGGCAGATCTTCTTATATTATATAAAAATGTCATTGACCGGCTCATTGAATTTTCCCAAAACGGAATACAAAATTTTAATACTGACTGGACCTGTCAGACCCCATCCTATTCCAAAGAATTGATATTGGAAAAAGAATGCGCCTATTTCATGGCAGCATTTGTCCGGGATTATCTTGACAGGGATGTCATTTTTGAAACCTTATCAGATGAATTTACCTATATTGCAGACAATGCCCTGGAATTTGCCTATAATGGATTGATGCACCGGGATATGCAGTCAAAAAATATCATGATAAAAGAAAAAAATATTTATTTTATCGATTTCCAGTCCGCCAGGACAGGTCCTTTGCAATATGATCTTGCTTCCCTTTTAATAGATCCCTATGTTAGACTGCCGGACAACATGAAAAAAGAATTGCTTTTATTTACCATGTCCAGGCTGGGTATAGAATCAAACCAGGGAAAAAAAGAGTTCAAGGAATGCTATCAATTTTGCTGCCTGACGCGAAATCTGCAATTTCTGGGGGCATTTGCATATCTTTCCCTAATCAAGGGTAAAAAAGGTTTTGAATCCCATATCCCAAATGCCCTTTTTTCTCTGAAATCCATGCTCCAGGGTATGGAATCTTTGCCAAAATTAAATAAACTTGTGAAAAGCTTATAAGGAGTGCCTCCTTGGAAAAAATACCTGTAAAACTACCTGTAATGATCAATGGACTGCCGGGAAATGTAGCCAAAACAATGGCCTTAGGCGCCCAGGGAGATGAACGCTTCATTGTTATACCCTATTCCCTTACCGGGGCTGATATCCTTGATGACATAATAAAAATCAACACAATGGATTTTTCCCTTATCAAACCCGATTCCAGGGATGAAAAAATCAAACATATCCTTTCCCTTTATCCATTTTTTATTGCCATTGATTATACACATCCAAGTGCAGTTAATTCAAATGCCAGATTTTATACTCAAAACAATATACCCTTTGTCATGGGAACCACCGGGGGAAACAGGGATAAACTGGAAGAAACCGTAAACCAGGGATCTATACCAGCTGTTATTGCTCCGAACATGGCAAAACAGATCGTAGGGTTCCAGGCAATGGTGGCCTATGGGGCCAAAACATTTCCTTGCCTGTTTAAGAACTACTCCCTTACTATCAGGGAAAGCCATCAAAAGGACAAGGCAGATACTTCTGGAACTGCCAGGGCCATGGTAGGATATTTTAATGATTTGGGAGTTGATTTCAAGGTTGAAGATATCAAGCAGATTCGAACACCTGAAATCCAGGAAAAAGAATGGCAGATTCCAAAAGAACATTTGTCCGGCCATGGCTGGCACACATATACCCTCACGTCAGACGATGGATCTTCTTTGTTTGAATTTACCCACAACATCAATGGCAGGGATATCTATATCAGCGGCACCTTTGATGCTGTGATGTTTTTAAAGGAAAAAGCCATGGCAATAAAAAACAAACAACGATTGTTCACCATGATTGATGTCCTGCATAAAGGTTGAGAACAGCAGATATGAACCTGTATGTAAAAATCATATTAATCCTTTTTGCCATTGCCTATCTTATCAGTCCCGTGGATATTATCCCTGATATTTTACTGCCCTATGTGGGTTGGATTGATGACGGGGTTATTCTTTGGACAATTTACTATTTGATCAGATATGGAAAGTTGCCCTGGTTTTTCTTTAAAAAAAAATCTACCCAGGGAAACAGTTCTGGAAGAAAGACCAGCCAGGCAAACCCAGGGCAAACCGAACAAAACAGTTTTGACAAAAACAAGACCCGGAACTCAAAAAACACCACTTCCAAAAATACAACAGAAAGAAAAATTCCCAAATCACCTTATGAGATTTTAGGAATCTCTTCCAATGCCAGTTCCAAAGAAATACAGGAAGCCTATAAAACAAAAATAAAACTATATCACCCGGATAAGCTCTCCCATCTGGGAGAAGAATTTTCAAACCTGGCCAATGAAAAATTCCTTGAAATCCAGCGTGCCTATGAGACCCTAAAGGCCAAGACCAACCATTAATAGCTGATTAAGGTGGCAATAACACGTGACCGACTATCTTATGATCCAAAAACAAAGAGTTGAAGTACAATGGCATTGCTGTGGTCTTGCTGAAAATCCAACATTGGTTTTTCTCCATGAAGGACTGGGGTGCGTGGATTTGTGGAAGGATGTGCCATTGCAATTGTCTAAAATGACCCAATGCAATGCCTTTGTTTTTTCACGTCTTGGTTATGGCAGGTCTGATGGGTGCACATTGCAGAAAAAAATTAATTTCATGCACACTGAAGCCCTTGATTTTCTTCCAGATGTGTTAGATGCTGCAAAAATCCAAGACCACATCATTCTAGGACATTCAGATGGTGGTTCCATGGGTATTATTTATGCAGGAAGTTCCCATGCAGCTAATCTCAAAGGATTGATCACTGAAGCTGCCCATGTATTTTGTGAACCTCTTACCGTGGATTCCATACAAAATGCTAAAAACCAATACCTGAAACATGATCTGAAAAACAAGCTTGAAAAATACCATGGGCAAAATACAGACAACGCCTTTTGGGGATGGAACGATATTTGGCTTTCTTCCGGGTTCATGAACTGGAACATTGAAAAATTCTTAAAACACATAAGTATTCCAACACTTGCCCTGCAGGGTCGTCAGGACCCCTACGGCACCCTTGACCAATTAGAAGCAATGAAGGCCGGCATAAAAACCTGCAATACTCATATTCTGGACAATTGCGGCCATGCCCCCCACCATGAACAACAGAAAAATGTACTGAAACTCATGGCCGGTTTTATTGGAAAACTTGTGGCAGAATCTGTACGCACAACCCCTTTTGAGGGTTAGGATTCTTTCAGGAATTGTTGGAGAGATTCAGTTAAACATGGCCAAGGTATAACATGAACTGATGCACATCATTATGCCTATTTTCCCCTGCAATCTATTCATGCAAATTGGATTCTTGCCCGCAGTTTGGCGACATTGACCTGAATAAGATTGACAAATCCTTGAATCTTTGAAATATAGGGACATTTTTATAACCCCTTTTATAAAGGAAAATGCCTTGACCGGAGTGAGCGAAATTCTTATCTTAATCCTGCTGATTTCAGGCATCCTGATTCTTCCAAGGATGTTTAAACCCGCCCCAAAAAAAACTCAGGCCACCAATAAACCCATGTCCATGAAGATGCGGACCGGAATTGTTGTTTCTGCGGTATTTCCTATTATTGCAGCTTTGGGTATAAAGCCCTGGAACGGAAACCTTGTTCTCTTTTCTCTAATAGGCATTGTTCCTGTGGCTTTGGCCTGGGCAATTGTCTGGATTCTGGCTGCACAAAAAAAATAAGCCCCAAAGATCCAGTAAAAAAGATATCAATCAATTAGACATACCTGAGCCAATCCCACACTATACCGGGTTGCTCAAAAAAAAAGCGCATCCAGGCCTGTTTATATGAAAGTAATGCGTTATGAGTTCTGAGTCATGAGTTCTGAGTAATGAGAACCAACTTGTCAATTTAGCTTCCCTCAATACCCAATACTCACCACTCATTACTTTTATCCTTTG
>JAQICW010000248.1 GCA_027858355.1 Desulfobacula sp. | reverse complement strand
TAAAAAAAAAATAATTATTAACCCAACTTTGCCATTCTGATTCTTCAATAGCCGTGCTTGCAATTAGGAATACGATAGGCAAATTATTTTTTGACTCTATTTCATCTATTTTTCTAATCAATAAATCACATAGAGCTGATGCCATAGCTTTATCTTTATAAATAGACGTGGTTAGTGCAATTCCAAAAAATAGTGGATACTGATTTTTAACTGATTTCCTATCAATAGTTAAAGTAGGTATTTTTTCTACAATTAAGCTACGCATATTCATGCTTAATGGCTCAATTGAAGATATGCTATCAATCGCACCCCATGGGAATTCTTCAATCGAAGAGTTCAACTTTTTTTTTAGCTCTTTGTTTAAATCATCTTCTTTTTCTTTTTTTAAATCAGGTCGTAAATGCCCTTCCAAGGGTCCTGGTTTGTGAATATAAACCCCATGACTGATTAAATTTTGTATTTTCTTAATTAAAGTTTCTTCATTTGGAAATTTCCTCTTGTTCTTCGCCTCTTCTGTTGCTATCAAATTCAATCTTCCAAATATTTCTGCTTGCAAGCCAGACCGACTCAAATTTTCCGATCTCCACATTGGCTCTTTTCTTAATGCAAGACAATCCGCAATGGAATATTTTAACAACTGAGGCTCATTAAGCCACTCTGCTATTGAATTCACATCAAACTGACGCATCTCCAAAGTTCTATTTATTACGCCAGCATGAATAAACGCACACAAAAAATGCCAATACGGTGGTTGATTTATCATCCCCTTCAACATTCTAATTCTATTAAAGCAAAATAATACTAGGGCAGGGTAATAAATATATACATCCACCCCATCTTTTCTTTTTAATTCGTCATCACATAATTTTTCAATTAGATTTATTGAAAAGTCTTCAAATCCAAACCCCTTTCCTCTTCTACTAAGTGCAACTTCTAAAAGACTTAATATTGAAAAAGGATCTGTTACTTCTGAAAAATCATTTAATAGTTTCCAAACAGCCTTATCTGAATGGTCATTTAGTAAAGGGACTAAAGAAGTTTCTGGACTAAGATTACTGCCCAAGCAAAGCCTGAATCCCTCATATAAATCCCGCTTAATTAATTTAGCACGATGCTCGTTAAAAATTTTAATATATTCACTTACACTTTTGTCATTAGGTAAACGGCCACATAAAGACGTATAATACTTAATTGATTTCGGTATTAAATTATCAAGATTAAGCTTTCCCTGGTCCATTCTTTCATAGACACTGTCTTCAAATCTTGAAACACTGTTACCTATAGACTCGAAAAGACTCTCGAGATCTATATTGCTTAAAGGACCATCCTTAAGTATTTTTTGCCAACTATCAAAGTCTGTTCCTGTAGGACCAACACCCTTTATCAATGCCTTAAAGGCATCAATTCTTGTTTTCGGATCAAGTGACAACAAATCAAATTCAATTATTGAAAAATCTTCAAATAGTTTTTTCTTTTCTGTACACCCTAAAACAACTTTCTCATCCTTTAAAAATACCCTAATAATCTTGCCATCAAGATTCCGAATTTGCTTTTCTTCTTTTTCATTGAAAACTTTACGAACTATATCAAATAAATCCCAACTTTTTATACGACCTGCCCTAAATTGAGGAATAACAATACCATTCAGATCTATTTTTTTTCTAAACTTGGCAGAATTAACCAACTGATTTGAAATAGATCTTGGATAAGATCTCAACATTTCAATTGCTATTTCAGTTGTTAGGCTCATTTTCCACCTCCTTCAAAAGTAAGACGATATCCTCTCCTATATTTTTAGTAACCCTTTCAAATACATCCAAGTTTGCAGAAGACAATGGCTGGAATAACCTATTTTCAAGCCAACTAATGGCTACCTTTTTTTTATCAGAATAAGAGATTGCAGCACCTAACTTTCCGATCCTTGTCAAATAATTCACTATAGAATCCTTTAAGTCTGGTTTTTGATCATTCGACAGACAATTAATCCATGCACTTGGCATTGGAATCAATACATCTAATATCCAATCTGATATTTGTAAAACTGTTGAAGATTCAATTTTTTCATCTTTCCAAATATTGATCATTACAAAAAAGCCCATCTGTGTCAATTTATCAAGCCAGAAGCCTTCTTCCGGTAGGCTAAGGATTTTCGTTGCTCTTATATTAAGGATATACTCTCTTATAGATTTCAGTTCTCGTGTCTCTATAAAAACATCTTTATTTTTCTGAACACTTTCTTTTATGGCAGCTAAAACTTCATCTTTCTCAATTGGTAGAAATACAAAATTACTTCTCCGCAATTTATATAAAATCCTTTTTTTCATTTCCACTGTAATTAAATTTTCAGCAGTCAAAACATTTAAAATATCAAATATACCCAAAACAATTGAGGAATTACCTTTTAGATCAATTTTCTTTAAATCTTTTCCAATCGGGGAACGGTCATCTATACAAACTGCATCACACAAATCCAAATTTTCAAAGATATCTTCAAGTAATTCCATATGGACAATTTTACTAAAATCCCTTTTTACCTTAGGCTTTATTTCAGGAATAAATTCAGCTTTTCCATTTAGATAAGCATCCCTCAATTTTCGCCTCAAGCTATCAACGCTTTGAGATACAACTTCCCCGTTTCGCCCAGCTTCAATTAAAGATTTTGTCCTGTTCAGTATGGATTCATAAATAAAAACTTCCACACCCATTTGAGTTGCAGCTTTTAATATTCCAACAGTATCTAAATAAGTCAAAGCAAGGTCATCAATAAAAATTGGGGTATCAATTAACTCGCTAACAGAATTATATGGACTATCCGGATCCACTAAAGAAAGGTATTTCGATGCCTCAATAAATATATCTGGATCTAAATCATTTTCTAAAATTCCCAACAGTTGTGTTGTTTTAATAATTAACTTTGAGTTATTACCAATATCTGCATTCTTTAACTTTAGTGAGCCTGCTTTATGTATGGGTAAAGGTGCGATAACAAACCCACTTTTTGATTTTGCTGCATATAATAAGGAAGCCATTTCCTTTCCGACTTCTGTTATAAGCTTCTGAGGCGGATTATTATCTTTGAGAATTTTTAGCGAACCATCAAATATTAATTTTTGCACTCTTTGGGCTTTTTGAATTTGAGATGGTTGGTGGAAACGAACATTTTTATATTCTTCAAAAAGGACATCCATCGTTCGTGGAGATAACAACACTGTATCGACCAATTCAAAAACGTTATCTAATAAATCTAAAGTTTCAAGTAAAAATAAAGATGTTACATCCAAAGTTAATCGTTTGAACTTGGGGGGTATTTCATTTGTTCTACCACCATGCCGAATTGGAATTATAGTTCGCTTTCGTGAATCTATTTGATCACAGTTCAATTTACTGGAACTAATCATTATTTGTGCTAATGGTATATTCAGCAAATGTTGTGATACATGTAATGGAAGCTCTCCTTTCATAACCCTCTTTTCTTGTATATTTAATTCCTCATTCCGCTTTGGCATCATTTCGAGGATTTCTTCTGTAGTATATGTTTTACCCGACCCTTTGCCTTCCTTAGAAAGCTGAAACATTCGTTTTAAACAAGTTAAAAATTCATTTTCTCTACCGATTTGGGTGGATAAAAAATAGGCTGATTCCTGGATAGATGCATCATTTTTAGCTCTATCTGTTGCTTGTTTTAAAAGATCAATAACACGATCATCAACCCTATTCGCCAAGCAAAATGCCATTTGGAGTAATAGCCACTCTGGTAAATCACCACTTTTGGGATATTCACGCTCTATTACCTGTGCGAACCTTTCCCATTGGCCGGTTCTTAAAGCACAATTAAGCTCCATAGAAATATAATTAGGTTCATGATAATTATTTACTAAATCATTTATAATTATCTGCGCTTCCTTATACCTACCCAAATCAAATAAAGTCCAAGCCTTTGCTGACAACAATTTACTATTTTCAATAGGGCATATTGAGCACAAATCATTATTTTCATTTAAAAACACAAGAATTCTATTGCGCTCAACATTAGTTTTCTGCATCACATCGACTATTAGCAAAGCATTCTTTGCTGATCGGTGCTGTTTGTGGAGCAAAATAGCCTTTGGTAGTAAAGCCTCCCACTGTTTCGTTCTCACCAAGTAATCAACTAAATTCCTGAGATCTAAATAGTCACCCGTCTTCTCAAAAAGGGTTGTTAGCTTTTTTAAATCTTCCCCTTTGCCATCTGCTATTAGTAGCTCACATCGAGCATATTCAGTTTTATTCATTATTTGTGAACTACTTTCCAATTCTTTTTCAGCATCAGCAATTTGTCCGGCTTTTACAAAGCTTTCAATCTGCAATTGTGAAAGAAATTCAGAGGGAACTATTCGGCTAAGAGCTCTTTTCTCAGATTTAATAAATCCCAAAATTTTATCAGGATCCTTTTTATATATTAGCAGCAAAAGCTGAGCAGCCTGTTCCATTTGAGAAAGAGTGCTTTCAATTTTGCGCCGTTTTAGATACATTTCGAGTGGTTTTGAATCAAACTCAATATTAAAATTGATCGCTAATTCTAACAAATGGATTGCATTTGAAGGTTCCTTCATGGCTTCGTAAAGCTCTTTTTTGGCTTCATCAACTTTGAGAGGATCTATCAATCGAAGCCATATCAACCAATATTCACATCCTTCTACTCTGTTAAATGCATCAATTTCAAGCATCATTTTTTTTGCTTTTGAAAACCAATAGATTGCCTGTTCTCTATTATAATTAGCCCTCTCACCTTCATGCACGTCTTTACTTAAATTGAAAGTCACATTATTGAGCAATTGTTTTCTTATACTGATAGGCATTAAATACCCCGCATAGAGTATTCCTAAAATGAAAGCACTTTCTGGACATTCCTCGATCATTTCTATTGGAAGATCTAATAAATTGGTGATTGCTTTATCCCAATGATTTTCCTGACCCAGTAGTATCGATAAATTTCGCCACCCGACAGATGTTAACAAAGTTTTGTCTTCGCTTTTAAATGTATTAAACCATTCAATAGCATTCGCATTGCTTTTATGTTTTGCGAGCATTGATAAAATATTTGAGCGGGCATCTCCCGTATTCACTTCCGAAAGCATCTTTATAGCAGCCTCTATTTCCCCATTAATAGCCTCTATCAAAGCTTTAATTATTAAAATTCTTTCAGAGTCATTTTCTTTATAAATTTGAAAATATTTTGATAAGCAATCCTTTGCCTCCTCTACATATTCAGATTCAGGGGCAAAAATACGAGCCGCCCATAAATAAACTTCTTTTTTAATTAAAGATGTAGAATTTTGTAATTCACTTCCTTCCAAGCGGTGCAATAAATCTTGAATTTCTTTTTGTGCATTTATTTTTGGTATTGTCCTGCGACGCAAAATCTTAACCAATTCTTTTTTAAATATTTCTTCAGTGTAGGAACTTACATATTTCTCAAATTCCACCTCTACATCAACATTGTCTTTATATAACTTATGGGACTCCTCCAATTTGTCACTCTCTGTGATTCTTTGATCATCCTGAATTGCTTCACTATTATAGAAGCCCAATTTATTTCCTGAGCTGAATTCAACAATGTTGAGAGCGTGAAAAACGAAACTTGCTGCATTGAATGCACTCAATTGTTGTTGTTCTTCTTTATTCTGATCTTTGTTACCATCAGCATGATCACATACAGCTTTGATTACGATCCACTCTATTTTATTGTAAGAAACAGCACTGTATATTCCTGCTGCTTCCATTTCACCTCCGATAGCCTCTGGAAAATCATCCATTAATTCTTGCTTAAAATCTTTACCATTTATTAATTTATCCCCGGTTAACAACAACCCTTGATGAACTGTAGCTCCTTTCCAGTATGGTATTGCTGCTAAAAATTTCCCCAAAATTTTTTGAGGAATATCGGGTATTGATCCCCTTCTTCTTGGTTTTGTCTTTTCTCCATTTTTAATGATTTTTGCTACTTCGTATAATGCCAATTGCTTTGATAGGAGGATGTCTCCAATCATTTGTTTCTCAGGGTCAGATCCAAATGCTATTCCAACCGCAATTAAATATTCTGGATTAACTTCATCAATGGCTTGTTTAACAGCTATTCCCGTTCCTCCAGGTCCGACACTGCCCATATTGGTTCGAAGGCATAAAACTCTTGCCTTATTTATCATTCCGAAATCGTGATATGTTAACTGTAAATCTGTTTTTGAAAATATTTTACCTTCATGGCCTTTTTCCTTAAAAACTTTGAAAAGCTCAGCTATCTCATGATCGTTGACACAAAGTAGAAGTACATCACATTCTATTGAATTTGCTCGATAAGACTTGTGGAAAGGTTTAATAGTAGACATGCTATACTCTCAAAATATAAAAGTTATTGGAACACGTTATGATTGAAGATTTCCTTGGAATTTTTAGCGACTGATATCCAAGCTCTTTTATCTGATACACTGGTATTGGAAATGATGCTAAATGTCAAGTAAGAGAGATTCAAGCAAAAATAGGAATTTTGTGGGAATTGATCCTCACCCAAAAGGTGGACAAGGTATTTTTATAAATTTCGAGTTTGGAGTATGTTTTTCTCAAAACTTATCCGGTGTCAGATTATCAATGGTGTATTTTGAAAGTTGGTTACCATTTCAGTTCGGAAAGGACTCTTATTGAAAACTGTTGACTATGTCTATTAGCCTTTTTCCCCAAGGCTGGATTTAAAGGGACAGACTATTATTAATAGTTATAACCATTTTGAGCCCTTAAAAAATAAAAACTGGTACTCAATATTAAGTATCCTATTCATGACCTAAATCCGGCCTTCAAATGTCAAAGATATCAGTTGTAACCTTGAGCCTTCTGGGAAAAATTTCTTTAGCAAGGGTGAACACTATGTCTATACGTCTTCTCTGCCAATGCTGGATTCAAAGGGGTGGGCTATTATTAGGAAATCATAGGGTTTCCGAATCAAAACCTGTCACAAGATTTTGTGGTTGGGGGAAATGTCATTCATCACACAGACAATCATATCACATTAACAAGTGGTTTCCAAAAACGTGGGAGATGAAATTTTAGGAATCAAAGTTCTTTGTAAGCTGACTGGAAATTGTGAAGCCGGGATATTTTGGGGCATTTTCTTACTTACGTTCCAAATCTATTGATTTTCACTTATCCAAATTCCGTTTTGATGGGATTGCAATTCTTTCCTGCTTGCTATCTTCTCCAAGAAAAGATATCTATTGAACAGTTAAAGACTCAATGATTGCATCAATAGCGCACTCAATATGGTGATATATATGTCAAAGTTAGAAAAAGCAAAAAATCTTAGCCTGGTCGCGGATGTCACTCATCAAATAGAGGAGGCGATTTTAGACGGAGAATATAAGCCCGGAGATAAGCTGCCCTCAACTCGAAAGCTGCAGGAAGTTTTCGGTGCAAGTTTGGGGACTATTCGTGAAAGCCTTGCTATTCTTGAGCACAAAGGCCTGTTATATGTACTAAAAGGATCAAAAGGCGGCTTTTTCATTCGAGAAATAACGACGATCCCCATGGCAAACAGTATAGAAATGCTCATGCGGCATATGGTTTTGTCCCCCAGGGAATTATATGAGTTCCGGGCCACTGTGGAAGCGGGATTAATTCGTCTGGTTGTCCAAAAGGCATCTGATGAGCAAATTCAACATTTTTTGGAATATTTGGACAAATTTAATGCCTGCCTGAACCAGGGTCATGCTGGATGGATGAAATTTATAGAAATAGAACAGGATCTGCGCAGGGAATTTTTGCATGTAATTAAAAATCGTACCTATGAAGTGGTCCTAATACCGATTATAAATAATCTCGATAAATATGCGCTCCATCATCTTCCCGGGGGCAGTTCAGAAGCGAAATCAGCTTATGACTACTGGAAAAAAATCATTCCAACCATTGCCCAGCGTGACGAAGACCGCGCAGCAAGCCTGATCAAAGAACTCCTTTTCCATTTTATGGGCCTCATACTGCAACGCGCCAAAAGAAAAGACTAATATACGGGCAAAGAGATTTTTTAAAATGGAAAAAAAAGGATATAATCGAAAAATATTAAAAAAAGAGGGGGGAGACGGGAATGATTCAAACAAATACTACCTTGAAAGCTAGTCCACAGTTCCGGATGCTGACTGAAGATCAGGTTGAGAGGATAAAGCGTGCTGCCTTTGAAGTGTTGGGAAAAGTCGGTTTCAAAGTCCTGCATGGCGGAGTACGTAAAATGTTTAAATCAGCCGGAGCAATCGTTCAAGGGGAGTCAGTCAAGGTGCCGGAGTTTATTATACAGGGCTGCCTGGCCACGGCACCCAAGGGCTGGAGCCTTTACGACCGACAAGGCCGCCGCGCATTGGATATTTCCGGCCGGAATAGTTACTATGGCACCTCAACGGCCAGTCCGAATACCAAGGATGCCCTTACTGGTGAATATCATAAAACCCGGGTCAAAGATCTGGAGCGTGCAGCCAAGGTGGCCGATTCACTTGAAAATATCGATTGGGTCATGCCCATGGGGTCTGCCCAGGATGTACCAGCCATGGCCGCTGAATTGCACGAATTCTTTGCCACCGTCACAAATACAACCAAGCCCATTGTTTTTTTAGCCTACTCTCCCCATGGAACCGAGTTGGTTTTTGATATGGCTGCAGAGGTGGCCGGAGGGATGGACATACTCAGGGAAAAACCTTTTCTGGTCCTCTATCCAGAACCGATTTCACCATTGATCATGCCGGCAGAGGTGGCTGACAGAATTTTGATCGCAGCCGATAGAGGTCTGCCCCAAATGATGGGTCCAACCATCCAGCCGGGAGCAACAGGACCTGTGACCATGGCAGGAGCCGTGGCCCAGGGCATAGCAGAATCTATGTTCTGTGTCATTCTTGCCCAATTGCGCAAACCTGGTTGTCCCGTGGGGCTTGGTTGTAACTTTGGCATCATGGACATGGCCAATGCCCTTATGAGTACAGGATCTCCAGAAATGAGTCTGACCCTGACAGCCCAGGCCGAGGTGGCTCAATCCCTGGGACTGCCCACCTGGGGACTGGCCGGGGCTACGGATGCCAAATCCCTGGATGCCCAGGCCGGAGCTGAATCAGCCTACCACATTCTTGCCCAGGGAATGGCAGGTTTGAACCTGATCCATGACGTGGGGTACATGGACATGGCCATGGCCTGTGCCGTGGAACAGCTGGTGGTGGGTAACGATATCATAGGCATGACCAAAAGGTTCTTGAAAGGCTTTGAGGTCAGTGACGAACACCTGGCCCTGGATGTCATAAGTCAGGTGGGTCCGGGGGGACATTATCTGCAGCAAAGTCATACCTTGAACCATTTCCGGAACGAGCTATGGAGGCCCAAGGTTTTCACCCATCAACCGTTTGAAAGCTGGAAAAAGGATGGCTCAAAAGATGTGGAAGCGCGTACCCGTGAGGAAATCAAGCGAATTCTTTCGACTCACAAACCACAGAGCCTGCCAGAGGGCGTT
The DNA here is from genome assembly GCA_027858355.1 of Desulfobacula sp. Next base: position 210 of record JAQICW010000248.1, on the reverse strand, counting down.
CTAACGGAATTGGAACGGATCAAAACCATTGGAGAGAAAGAACTTACCAGCAAATAAAGACCATAAGATTTGATTAAATAAGAAATTTAAATAGAAAGGAGTTCTAAGTCATGTCCAAAAAATACGATGCCATCGTTATCGGGGCAGGAATTATCGGGGCCTGCGTGGGGTTTGAGCTGGCCAAACGGGGTAAAAAAGTTCTCAATCTGG
>JAQICW010000232.1 GCA_027858355.1 Desulfobacula sp. | reverse complement strand
ATAAATAAAAAATGAATTTTAGGACCTCAGGTTGATATACAGGATTTTTTTTTCAACTTTTTTTGTGATCAGGGCTCCAACATTTGACAGATTATAGTTGTCACAATCTGGATTTAAGTATATGTTTTAAACTTCAATAACAGGATAAAATTAAACAAGGAGCAATTAATGTTACAACCGCTGTTCATAAAAGCCACAAGCCTTTCAGATGCCTGGTTTCAAACCCTTTACCGGTGTGTCGAAGCGGGCCGTGCCTTTACCATTAATCGGGGATCTTTTGAAGGTCAGAAAAGACTTGAGTTTGATTTTATCACTATCCATATCACCCACCCGTCAAGTGTCCCCTTGCTGCCAAAGGTAAACCCGGCACTGGGATTTCCTGATCCCGTGGAAGAAGGTTACCTGGATGATTATCTGCCCTATCTCATGACAGGAGAGGAAAAACAAGGAGAGTCATATACATATGGACAAAGGATCTGTAAGTGTGATTTTGAATATCTGCCCGATGATTATAAAAAATTGACGGAAATCCTGGTACAGGAAAAAGAAATCTGGGAAGATAGAAATATTTTAATTGAGGAAAACGGCAGATACTTTGTAAACCAGATGGAGATGATGATCTGGACCTATAAAAACAAGGGGCACAGGAATAACCAGATGATTTTACAGGTGGGCCAGCCGACCGATATGGTATTGCTTGATCCGCCCTGTCTTCGACACATTGATACACGAATCCAGGATGGAAAACTTCATTTTTTCCCATATTTCAGGTCCTGGGATTTATTTGGCGGATTTCCTGCAAACCTTGCAGCCATTGAAATGATGAAACAATATTGTGCTGAACAGATCGGCGTTGAAAATGGTGAAATTATTGCATCATCCAAAGGGCTTCATATTTATGATTATGTTTTTGAAATTGCTGAAGCTATAAGAGGACGGTCTATGGATGAATTCCGGGAAATGTCTTAAAAATCAATTTTAAGCACCATTATTTCCGCTGTCCCCAGGGCTGGAATTCATTATCGTTTACCCTTGGGGCTGCCTTTTTTAGACGATTGTTGGAAGTGCGTTCTTGCTCGGGTTTTTTTCCCCCCGGCTGTTTCTGTTTTCTCGCCCTTTCGGGGTTTCAATGTCGTATTTTCGGCAGGGGGTTTCGCTCGCTGCTTTTTGACTTTTCTTTTTTCGACAAGCTCTTTTATGCCCTTGTCTGCCTTTTTTTCGCTGACCGGGTTGTTGGGTCGTAATAGAACAAAGTCAGGAACTGTGCCACCCATGGTATAGCCGCTGACTTCTTCCTTTGGGATTTTTTGTTTCAGCAGTTTTTCAATTGCCTTAAGATGAGCCTTTTCTTCGGGACTTACCAGGGAGATGGCAATACCGCTTACGCCCGCACGGCCGGTGCGCCCGATGCGGTGAACCTAATCCTCAGGCACTCCCGGCATATCATAATTGATCACATAGGGCAGATTGCTGATATCAAGGCCCCGCGCGGCCACATCCGTTGCCACGAGGGTGCGGATTTCACCGTTCTTGAACTCTTTTAAGGTACGCGTCCTGACAGACTGACTTTTGTTGCCGTGCAGGGCAGCAGCACTGATCCCTTTTTCAACAAGTTTTTCCGCAAGCTTGTTAGCCCCGTGTTTTGTGCGGACAAAGACCAGTATCTGGGCCCAGCGTCCCTGGGTGATAAGGTGGATGAGAAGAGCTCGTTTATCAGGCCTGCTCACCAGATGCACTTTCTGGACAATGGATTCTGCCGCTGTATTGCTGGGGGTCACCTCTTGATATTCTGGTTCCTGAAGCATAATTTTGGCATGCTCCCGGATCTCTTGGGTGTAGGTGGCGGAAAACAGCATGGTTCTTCGTTCTATTGGAACCAGATCAAGGATTTCGGAGATCTCCGCACTGAATCCCAGGTCCAGCATTCTGTCTGCCTCGTCAAAAATCAGAAACTCTATCCGGGAAAGATCCAGACCCTTATGATTGGCAAGATCCAGAAGACGGCCCGGTGTGGCCACAAGAATATCAATGCCGCGCCTCAGTCGATCGATCTGGGGTTTTATAGTAACCCCGCCATAAACCACGGTGCATCGCATGGCCACCTTTCTTGCATAGGCTTTGATGCTGTCCCCCACCTGAAGCGCAAGTTCCCGCGTTGGTGCCAGGACAAGGGCCCTGGGATGTCGTCTGTTGCCATCCTGCCAGCTCATGATTTCAATCAGGGGGAGTGCAAATGCGTCTGTTTTTCCCGTTCCTGTCTGGGCACGCGCAAGGATGTCCCGTCCGCCGAGAATAGCCGGAATGACCCGGGTCTGAATGGGAGTGGGGGTAGTATAGCCCTTGGACTTAACTGCTTTAAGCAGTTCGACCCGAAGGCCAAGTTCATCAAATGACATAAAATATCCTTACTTGCCTATCCTTAGGCAAAGGCATTGGGGATGTTTCTAACCGAAAGTTCTCTTCGGTGGGCGCACCGACAGGGCGTGATGCAAGCACAATACGGTGGTTTGTTTTTTTAATTTTTCCCATGATGTTTCCTCGTTTTGTTAAAGACTCAACTTTTGGTGTTCAAAAAGATCATGATGCAAAATATAACCCATAAATAGAATTATTCAAGAAGGGAAATATCCTGTGCAGTCTGGTTTGCAGTCATTTTTTGTAAACTTAGCTCGCATATCGATTTCTTTTTTTAAGGTAATAATGCCATAAATAATACGAGGCAAGCGAGCGTAATGGTCTCCATTTCTCAGCCAGCAAAATAAAATCTTCTTTTGTTTCAGCATCACATAGCTCCTTTACAGCATTAATGACAGCTATATCCCCAAACGGGAAAATATCTTTTGCTTTGAGGCAAAACATTAAATAGATATCAGCAGTCCAAGGGCCTATGCCTTTTATGTTTGTCAGCTGCTTTTTTACTTCAAAATAGTCTATATCCAGTAATTGTTCTAAATTTATATGCTTTTTTATTATCGCAGATGATAAAGCACGGAGATATTTAGACTTTTGCCGGCTTATCTGGCAATTTCTCATTTCTTCATCTGTAAGGTTTAAAATGTTTGTTGGCGTAAATTCCGGCAAATATTGATTTAGTTTTAAAAAATGTGCATTTGCTGAAGCCAGGCTTACCTGTTGTTCCAGTATTATTTTTGAAAGTGAAATAAAACCTTGCGGTCTTGTCCAGTTAGGTGGGGAGCCATATTTATTATCTATGAAAGCGAATATGTCATCTGTAATTATCAGTTTATCAATATCTTTTTGGTTAACAATATCATTCATTTGTCGGTCCAGTCTGGCTATTATGGGTTGAAAGAAGAATTAATGAGTTTCAATCTCAGGTTTGGCCTTGCCGGCCATTGTTGAAGATAAAGCCATACCCACTAAAAGAGGCGTTCCATTCTTTAATAAATTTACCATCTGTATAAGATGATACCACCTGATTCCAGAACACCAGAGCAGATTTGTTTTTTAAACTCACTGCAACTTCCCAATTACCGGGTAACTTTTCAAATAAATGCTCTGCCAATCTGCGACCGTAACCTTTTTTTTCGTGATTTTTTTGAATGTAGAATTCTGCCACAGCAAAGCCTTTTGAATTGAACCGCAAGTGCTTATTGACCATGGCAAAGCCGATAATAGTGTCTGATTTTTTTAGAATGTAAATATGCCGGTCATCAGCAATAGAATAGAGTTGTAAATTTTTCAGTGCGCCTTTACACCAGGACTCAACATCATGAATTAAAGAAAATTGACTCATATAATCCAGATACTCTCTAAAGATTGGTTTGATTTGGTTAATTGTTTGAATTCGGGTTATCATTATTTCTCAATCTGCATTATATCCTTTCTTTATTTTTGAATTATCCATATTAGGTCACATGTTTTTCAGCCCATTAAGTTTTTTTAACAGGACATCGTATTCATCTTCATACTCTAAAAGGTCCACCATTACAGGAGGTTTTGTGGAATGGGCAGGAAGACGTGCCTCTGTCTCACGGATAAGTGTGTCAAGTTCTTCCAGGCGTTTTTTTATATCCTCGATTGTGTCCGGCATATTAATAATTTACTCCTGCTACTTTAACAAACTGCGCACTATGGGAATGACATGGTGTGACCCCATATACCATTTTACAGGACGGGCATTGGGATTCCATATATGCCATTTGAAATTCAACGTCACAATTTGTACATTTAATTTTAAGTTCCGTACCAAGAAGGCTTGTATTAAACCCCCTCCCTATATTTAACTGAGGTATGATGTATCATTTTCTATCCTCTCAGAGTTTCAAAGTGATTTGTCTTTGGTTCTATTTTTTATCAGAGACTTAATTCCGCCATGAGATAGTATCTCCAGGGGATATCCGGTCAGGGGCTGTGCCTTCAGTTCTGTGTCATTAGTCAGGTTCAGGATCTGCCCGGTTTCGATATTGACACTAAGCACATCTTCTTGACGAACCTCCTGGCTGACCCCGGGGCAAACAATGACCGGCAGGCCGATATTGATGGCATTGCGGTAAAATATCCGGCCAAAGGATTCAGCGATCACGCAGGCAGTACCAATGGCCTTCAGGGTTATTGCGGCATGCTCACGGCTGGATCCGCATCCGAAATTTGTTCCCGCGACAATGATATCGCCGCGCTTAAATATTTTGACAAACCCAGGATCAACGCCAGCCATGGCATGGCAGGCTATATCTTTTTCCCGGATCAATTCGACAAAACGGCCCGGGTAGATCTGGTCGGTATCAATATTTTTTCCAAAGACAAAGGCCCGGCCTGAAAATGATCTGTTCATCACAATGGCCTCCTTTCATCAAAAAAAGGTCTGGGATCGGCTATTTCTCCGGCAACCGCTGAAGCGGCAACACTGGCCGGAGAGGCAAGAAAGATCTTTGCCCCGCTGTCCCCCATCCGCCCGGGAAAGTTGCGGTTGGCTGAGGTGATGCAGACTTCCCCTGCAGTCAGCATGCCCTGGTGGGTTCCCAGGCAAGCCGCACACCCCGGATTAACAAGTGTGGCCCCGGCCTGGACCAGGGTCTGAATATATCCATGGGCCATGCTTTCTAAAAGCACATCCTTTGAAGCCGGTACGACCAGGAATCGGACCTGGGGGTGCACTTTGCAGTTTTCAAAAATCCGGGCAGCTGCGGCAATGTCCTCAACCCGACCGCCGGTGCATGTTCCCAGATATGCCTGATTTATCTTTGTGCCGGCATAATCTTCCAGTGGAAAAACATTATCAACGCTGTGGGGGGCAGCTACCTGGGGGACCAGGCCCGAAACAGCGAAATTATACTGCCCGGCATAGCTGAAATCAGGGTCTGTGGCCACTGTCTCAAAGTGCTTGACGTCCTTTTCCCGCAAATAGTCAAAGGTCACTTCATCCGGCTGGATATAACTTGTTTTGGCGCCCATCTCAGTGGTCATGTTGCACAGCACCATCCGCTCGGAAACAGACAGGGTCTTGAGCAGAGGGCCTGTAAACTCTACTGCCTGATAAACAGCATGGTCGGCACCAAGTTCGCCGATCACGTGCAGGATCGCATCTTTGGCAAACACACCCGGAGGAAGGTCTCCCTCAAAATTGATCTTTAAAACCTCGGGCACCCGGAACCACAAGGCACCGGTGCAGAGGATAACCCCCATATCCGTTGCACCAACCCCAGTCCCTAAGGCCCCAAAAGCTCCGTGGGTGGTGGTATGGGAGTCGGTTACCACCATGAGTTTTCCGGGGCGGCTTAAGCCAAGGTCCGCGAGTACCTGATGGCAGACTCCGCAATTGACCTCCATTAGTTTCTCGATTCCCTGGTCCTGGGAGAATGCTCTGAAATTCTTGTGATTTTCCGCTTGTATGATGGTCGAGGCCGGGGCATAATGATCAAAAAACACCACCACTCGCTCCGGTGCAGCGACCCTTATCCCACCCATTTCTTCAAATGAACGCACGGTCTGAAGATAGAGGTCGTTAATTCCTGCCAGATCAATCCGGCAGTTGACAATCTGTCCTGCAGAAACCATGTTTTTCCCGGCCGCCCGGGCCAAAATTTTCTCAATGGCGTGCATATTTGTTCCTCTGGCGTGCCATCAGTCCCAAACAGGACTGATGGCATTGCTATTTTGTAAAAAGGGTCATTGGGTTTTCATTCCGGCTGATTAAAAAAACATCCCCTCGGGTAGCGGCATATGTGGAACCTTCGTAAAAATTAGGTAGAAGAAGGAGACTTCCGCTATTACGATGGGAACCCAAACCATTAAGTTGCCTATGGTCACACGTTGACGCGCCCCTGCTAAATATCCAACTATGGCGGTCATAAAAACCACAGTGCTAACAAAAAAACCGAGAACAGGCATAAGAAGCACCCATAGAAAAAAAACACCGCCGTCAACATCGCCTGGACATATCCCATTTCGGCGATACTCCCCAGAATGAGCCCCTGCACCTGGGATGATGGCAATGATTTCTCCGATCCCCCCTTTATTCTCTTATCGAATAAAATTGGTGGCAATTTTATTGACCTTAGCCGGTGGAGAAACTTTTGTACTGCCAGCTTCGATCACTTTCATCAACCAAGCCATATTTCTGCCGAGTACCTCCATAATTTGCTTGCCCTCGACGTCCTGCTCCATCTCACCGGGCACCATGCCATGGGCCACAGTCCAGTAGTTGGCGCTGGGCATGAACATTTCAGAATACGTAATATAGTGATTCAGGGTGTCTATGGTCGGAAGACCGCCTGACCGGCGCACTGCGGCAACGGATGCACCCACTTTGTGACGAAACAGATTACCGTTCATGCTGCTAACAAAAAAAGCCCGATCCAGAAAAGATTTTATAGTACCGGCCGCACCTGAAAAATGGACTGGTGATCCTAATAAAATTCCATCGGCGGCTTTCATTTTCTGAATCCATTCATTTACTGGGTCATCGTCAAATACGCATCTTTCGTTTTGTTCTTTGCGACAGGTATAACAGGCCATACAGCCCCTTATCTTGTTTTTCCCCACAAGGATCATCTCGGTTTCAATGCCTGCTTTGTTAAGCTCTTCAAACACCGTATTCAGGCATCCCGTTGTATTTCCCTTTTCCCGCGGACTTCCGTTAAATGCAACAACTTTCAAATTCATTCTCCTTTTTATAAATTTTTATATGAACAAACTATTACAGATCAAAAACAAGTTTATCTAACATAATCAATTTTTAGCGAAAAACAAGTTTTTGGCACTCCCGGAAGATTGGCTGGCCATTGCTGCAGGGCTTGTCTCTATTTTTTCCATTGCCCGTCACGAGGCCTGGAAAATCATGAAAACAAAGCCGGTCAAGCTTCTGGCAACTGCCTGAAAAAATTATTATTATTTTTTTATTCCGGCAGTTTGCCCTTTAATAAATCCCCTAATCCGGCAAAAGGGTTAACGCCACCACCATTTTCTGAGGAATTGGCAGGCGCCTCTATGTCATAGGCATCGGCAACCTGGTCCCGGGAGTGCTCATTGTCATGGCAGT
>JAQICW010000424.1 GCA_027858355.1 Desulfobacula sp. | reverse complement strand
AACAAAACATATGCTGCAGGTGCTAAGCCCATTGGTGCGCCAGGATGACCTGAGTTGGCTTTTTGAACTGCATCCATACAAAGGGTTCTGATTGTATTTATAGTTAATTGATCAAGGTTTGTTTCAACTTGGGCCATTGTTTGATTCTCCTGTGTCATTCAATTTAGTTTACAAGGCTCTCATATATTCCGGTTTAAGGGCAGTTTTCCCTTTGAGTGCCTGGGATATCTTTTCAAGTGTTTTTTCTTTTTCTTCAGGCAATTTTGCCCTGATGGGAAGATAGTTTGAAGCATGATTTGCATGGAAAAGCCCGTTGGAAAGATGGGTTGACCCGATCATCAAGCCCAGTTCTTCAAGCATTTCTTCCGGATTCATGAGCTCAAAATCCCCTTTTTCGTGCTGGTCATAGAGTTCTGTACCCCGTACCAGCATCAGGGTTAAAGCCCCCACAAAATCCGGATCAATTGCTGATAAGACCCGTCCGGTTTCCATGGCATGGCGCACAGAGTTCTTCCTACCGCCCAGACCGTTCAGCACGGTGATAGACAGCTGAATGCCGGCCTGTTTAACCCTTTTTCCCATTGTGATCATTTTTAAGGAATCAGCACCTTTTTTAATCTGCTTTAAGATCTGATCATCCCCGGATTCAAGGCCCATATAAGCAATCTTGACCCCCAGGTCGTGCAACTCTTTGAGCTGATCATCCGTTTTCATGGCAATACTTTTGGTGTTAGCGTAGAGTCCCACTCTTTGAACCCATGGCAGCCGCTCTTTTACCCTTTGAAGAATGTTTACAAGCCTTTTCTGGGGGATGATCATGGCATCGACGTCGCAGATAAACAGCCGGTCCTGCCTTTGGCAATGAATTCTCGCAAATTCTATATCTTTAAAAATAACATCATCTTTTTTTATATTAAAACGCTTTCCCCTGAATGTACCGCAAAAGGTACATTTATTATGGGAACAGCCGAGAGTTACCTGTAGTAAAATACTATCGGCCTCACTTGGCGGCCTTATCATCATCCCTTCATAATGCATATCTATAAAATCCCTTAAAATTTAAAGCCATTTAATAGCAGGTATTATCAAAAAATTCAATATGTTGATTTGACTCTGGATATTTGCCGTAAGAAATTTTGCATAACCCGTTAAATTTCACATAACCCTTTCAATTATCTGGGGCGCATCTTTTTTCTTTGTAGAGATTGCTGTAGAAAAGATGACACCTTTGACCATTGTGTTATGCCGGGTGGGCTTTGCCGCTTTTCTTTTGATGGGCTTTGTTCGGTTGACCGGGCGGCTGTTAAAACAATTTAAAAAATAATAGCCTTGCAAGCCATTGCCCAATGCTTGAAATTCCCCTGGCATGCCTTGACATTTTGGTTTTTGCTACAATTATTATTAAAAAATAATGGTTAATAAATAATGGTTAATAATAATTGGAAAAACTGAAAACAGGAGTAAACATGGGAACAAAAAAAACACGCAAGTTTAAAGCCGAGGTGCAGCAGCTTTTGCACCTGATCATCAATTCTTTATATTCCAACAGGGAAATTTTTGTAAGGGAGCTGATTTCAAATGCTTCCGATGCCATTGATAAAGCAAAATTCAAAGAACAGACCCAGCCGGATCTGTTTACTGATGACAATGATTATCATATCCGCATATCCCTGGATTCTGAAAATAAAACTTTCCAGATTTCCGACAATGGTATTGGGATGACCCTGGATGAGGTCAATGACAATATCGGAACCATTGCCCAGTCAGGAACATCTGCATTTATGAAAGCCCTTGAAAATTCAAAAAAGGAGAACACACTCTCACCTGAACTCATCGGCCAGTTTGGTGTGGGCTTTTACTCGGCCTTTATTGTTGCCGACAAGATCAGGCTGGATACAAAGGCTGCAGGAGAAAACTCCGGGGTTAGCTGGGAATCCGATGGAAAAGGCTCCTACACGATTCAGGAAATCGAGAAAGACAACCGCGGCACAACTATTACTCTTTATTTAAAAGACCCTGAAGATGGTGAACAGGATTTTACAGAAGAATACACCATCCAGCATATTGTAAAAAAACATTCTGATTTTGTTACCTATCCGGTGATCATGAATGTTGAAAAAAGTGAACCTATTCCTGAAAATGAAATCATCAAGGATTCAGAAGGCAAACCCATTGGCGATACCTTCAAAAAAGTCAAAAAAGATGAAACCTTGAACTCCATGAAAGCCATCTGGTCAAAAGCCAAATATGATGTGACCAATGAAGAGCATGAAGAGTTCTACAAGCATATCAGCCACAACTGGGATAAACCTTTGGAAATCATCCATAAAAAGTTTGAGGGTGTAACTGAATATGATGTCCTGATGTATCTGCCGGAAAAGGCACCTATGGATCTTTTCAGGCCGGAAAGAAAACATGGGATGCAATTGTATTGCAAGCGGGTATTCATCATGGATGACTGCAAGGAGCTTTTGCCGGAATATCTTGGATTTGTTCAGGGGGTTGTGGATGCTCCTGATTTAAATCTTAATGTAAGCCGTGAAATTCTCCAGGAAGACCGCCTGGTCCGAAATATCAGGAAAAATATTGTTAAACAAATTTTTTCCACCCTTGAAGGCATGGAAAAAGAAAAATATGAAGACTTTTTTAAGGAATTTGGCCAGGCCCTGAAAGCAGGTATTCCCACAGATTATGAAAACAAAGAAAAACTGGCATCCCTTTTAAGATACAAGACCACCAAATCCGGCGACAAAGTTATCTCTCTGGATGAGTATATTGAAAACATGAAGGAGGACCAGAAAGAGATTTATTATCTGACGGGTGAAAGCCTGACATCCTTAATGAACTCTCCTTTATTGGAATCCTTGAAAGCAAAGGATTATGAAGTCATTTTAATGGTAGACCCCATAGACGAATGGGTTACACAGTCTTTGCCCGAGTACAAGGAGAAAAAACTCAAGAGCGCTGAAAAAGGAGATCTTGATCTTGAAAAAGTGGATGATGAAAAGAAAAATGAATACTCAGCCCTCTTGTCCTTTCTTAAAGGAAAGCTTGAAAAAAAGGTCAAGGATGTAGTGGTATCCAACAGACTTAAAGATTCTGTCTCCTGTCTGTCCGGCGATGACTATGGTATGAGTGCTTACATGGAAAAAATCATGAAAGCCTCGGGCCAGAAAACACCGGACCAGAAACGGGTGATGGAGGTCAATGTGAATCATCCTGTTCTGGGCAAGATGAAAGAAATTTTTGAGACAGACACCACCAACCCGGTTTTAAAAGACTATAGTGATCTTCTGTTTGATATTGCAGTCATCAGTGAAGGTGGCAAGCTGGATAATCCCTCACGATTTTCCAAACAACTGGGAGACCTCATGGCCAAGTCTATATGACCATTTTCCTTGAAACCCTTGGATGCTCAAGGAATCAGGTCGACAGTGAAATCATGCTGGGAAAACTTGTGGCTGCGGGTCATTCCATAACCAATGACCCGCACCTTGCCCAGGTGATTATTGTCAACACCTGCGGATTTATATCAACAGCCTCTGATGAGGCTGTTGATGTTATTCTGGAAATGGCAGAATTAAAAAAAACCGGGATTTGTAAACGACTGATTGCCACAGGATGCCTTGCCCAGAGGTATAAAGATGATAAAAATCTTGTGTCAACGCTGCCTGAAGTGGATGCATTCTTAGGCACTGCTGCAATAGATCTTATTGTGGAGGCTGTAGAGAGTGAGGGCAAAAAGCCCTTAACTTTTTTTCCTGATCCCGACAAAAGGCCATTCCAGGATCTTTCGGAAAAAAGAGAGCTTACCACAGATTTTTTTGCCTATATCAAAGTGTCAGAAGGATGTAATCGAAAATGCACCTATTGTATTATTCCTACTATTCGAGGCTTCCAGCGCTCAAGGCCTTTGGACGATATCTGTACAGAAGCAGAAATACTTGTTGAAAAAGGGGTTAAAGAAATTATTTTAACGGCTGAAAATACCACGGATTATGGCCAGGATTTTCAAGATGGGACTCGCTTTGAACAGGTTCTTGATTCTCTTGCCAAAATCCTTGAAAAGGAACACCCAAAGGCAAAGACATGGATACGATTTTTATACACCCATCCAGAAACATTGACGGAGCCGATCATAAAGGCTGTAAAAAAACATAAAAACATATGCTCCTACTATGATGTTCCCATCCAGCACGCTGCTTCAACCATATTGAAAAAAATGGGCCGTCCCTATACC
>JAQICW010000187.1 GCA_027858355.1 Desulfobacula sp. | reverse complement strand
TAATAAAGCATATGCCCCCAAAGCAAGAACAGACTGTATAAAGCCAGTTACCGAAAGAGCACCAAGGTTTGGAATCCACAGTTATAATCTTATTGATCCCATTGAGTTCAAAGGTGATCTGGCCGTCATCGAAAATCAGGCTTTTTCAAAAAAAGGAGGGGAACTCAGGGAAAAACTTGCCGGCCGGGTAAAACACTTAGGGTTTGAAATGTTTATTCGTTCCAGTGCCTATACCTGGTTCAACCGGTTTGTTGCCATCCGGTATATGGAACTCCATGATTTTCTGGGCCATGGATTCAGGGTGTTGAGCAACCCTAATGGTTCTGATATCCCGGAAATACTGGAGCATGCCACGGATGTTGATCTGCCGGGGCTGAACAAGGAAAAGGTGATCGAACTCAGGCTTGCCGGTGATAAGGACAATGAACTGTACCGGATGCTCATCATTGCCCAGTGCAATGCCCTTAACAAAGCGATGCCGTTTCTTTTTGAGAAGATTGACAATGAAGCTGAACTTCTTTTGCCGGATAATCTGTTACACTCCAATTCTCCTGTCAGGAAAATGGTTCAGGACATCCATGAAGACCTCTGGAAGGATGTTGAAATCATTGGCTGGGTTTATCAGTTTTATATTTCTGAGAAAAAAGACGAGGTCATAGGGAAAGTTGTTAAAAGTGAAGACATCCCAGCCGCAACCCAGTTGTTTACCCCCAACTGGATCGTTAAATATATGGTCCAGAATACTCTTGGCCGAATGTGGATGGCCACCTATCCCCATTCTGCTTTAAAAGACAGGATGGAATATTATATTGAACCGGCAGAGCAGGACCCGGAAGTCCAGAAAGAAATTGATGCCGCAACCCCCAAAGAATTGAGTCCTGAAGCATTAACCTTCCTGGACCCGGCCTGTGGTTCCGGCCATATCCTGGTGGAAGCCTATGATATCCTCAAAGAAATCTATCTTGAAAGGGGCTACAGAACCCGGGATATCCCCCGCCTGATCCTTGAAAAAAATCTCTATGGCCTGGATATTGATGACAGGGCGGCACAACTCGCCTGCTTTGCTGTTTTAATGTGCGCCAGAAAAGATGACCGACGATTATTTAGTCGTGATAGCTTGGCTTTAAATATCATGTCCATTGTTGAAACGAAGGGATTTGATAAAGATAAATTATTAAATGCTGTTTCAAAAAGGGATGGAGGAAAAGGTGTTTGGGTATGGATTGATGAACTGGTTGAATCGTTTGAGCAGGCAAAAACTTTTGGCTCGTTGATTATCATACCAGATGAAATGGCTGGCCAGCTTAATGAAATTAAATCTGTTATTGAATCAGATATAGGTGGTAGTGATGATATTTTTAATTATGCCGCTGGAAAAGAACTTGAAAATTTGATGCCAATTTTAAATCAGACTTATATTCTAACAAAAAAATATGATTGTGTTGTTGCGAACCCCCCTTATATGGGTGCTAAGGGTATGAATTCAATGCTAAAGGATTTTGCAAAAATACATTTCCCTGGAAGTAAATCAGACTTATTTTCCACATTCGTTGAGCGAATTATGAAAATGGTTTTAAAAGATAGACATATTGGAATAATGACACCTTTTACATGGATGTTTCTTAGTTCTTACGAGAGACTTAGAGAGAAAATTGTAACTCAAAAAACTCTGACATCTCTTATTCGTCCAGAATACCACGCTTTTTTCGAGTCAGCATATGTCCCTATCTGTTCCTTTACAATTTTATCAAGTAAATTATCCGGATTCAAAAGTATATTCATTGACCTTAAGAAATTTTATGGTTCAAAAGTACAAGCCCCTAAAACTCTTGAAGCGATTCAGAATCCATCTTGTAGCTGGCGATATCTTGCCTCTACCATTAACTTTAAAAAAATTCCTGGTAGCCCAATTGCCTATTGGGTAAGTGATAATACCTTTAAGGCATATGAAAAATTTCCATCTTTAAAAGAGCTCTATAGCTTCAAGCGAGGTATTGCTACGGGCGACAATGATCTTTTCCTTCGTATTTGGCAAGAGATTGACTTTGAAAAAGTAGAACAAAAATGGTTCCCTTATAATAAGGGTGGTGATTTTAGAAAGTGGTATGGAAATAAAGAATACTTTGTGGATTGGGAAGATGATGGTTATGTTTTGCAAAACTTTAAGGATAAGAATGGCAGGCTAAGGAGTAGACCTCAAAATATAAGGGATAATTTCAAAGAAAATATTAGCTATTCATCTCTTACTTCTGGTATGGCATCATTTAGATATTTTGAAGGCTTCATTAATGATCAAGCAGGGAACTATATTGTTAGTAAAAAAAATAAAAAAGTCTTGTGTCTATTGCCATTTTTAAATTCAAAAGTTGCAAATCAACTAATTCAAATAAAAAACCAAACATTAAATATAACTGCTGATGATATAAATTCTATTCCAATTGCCCTTATTGAAGAATGCGAATCACTTGGAGTTGATTGTTGTATGCTGGCCAAAACCGACTGGGACAGTTACGAAAAATCTTGGGACTTCACCGCCCTTCCACTCATGCAATTCGACTGCCGACATTCAACTCTAAAAGATAGCTACACAAAACTTTGTGTCTATTTGCAAAAAATGACTTTAAAAATGCAGAGACTTGAAGATGAGATAAATCGCATTTTTATAGAAGCTTATGGTTTAAAGAGTGAACTTTCCGCAGATGTTCCGCTTAATGAAATTACCCTTAACTGTAACCCACAATATCGTTACACCAAGGGGAAAACAGAAGAAGAGTATAATGTTCTCCTCCTTGTCGACACCATCAAAGAGTTAATCTCCTACGCCATCGGTTGCATGGTGGGAAGATACAGCTTAGACCACTCAGGTTTAATATATTCCCACAGTGGCAATATCGACTTTGATTCATCCAAATACAAAACTTTCCCTGCTGATGATGACGGCATAATTCCGTCCATGGACATGGACTGGTTTGAAGATGATGCCGCCAGGCGATTTGTTGAATTCATTAAGACAGCCTGGCCACCAGAATACCTTAATGAAAATCTGAAATTTATTGCTGATGCATTAAACCCAAAAACCAATGAATCCTCAGAAGAGACCATCCGGCGATATTTGAGCGCTTTATTTTTCAAAGACCACATGAAAACCTACAAAAAACGACCCATTTACTGGTTGTTTTCAAGCGGCAAGCAAAAGGCTTTTGAATGCCTTGTCTATCTGCATCGATACAATGATGCCACCCTGTCCAGAATGAGATCCCATTACGTAACCCCGCTCCAGGGGAACATCCGTGCCCGGATTGAATTTCTTGAACATGAAAAGGATGAGGCCACAACCGCATCCAACCAGAAAAAGATTCAGAAAGAAATTGATATCTTAAAGAAAAAACAAGTGGAACTTAAAATTTTTGATGATGAACTCAGACATTATGCTGACATGAAGATTTCCATTGATCTGGATGACGGGGTAAAAGTAAATTATGGAAAATTTGGTAATCTTCTGGCTGAAACAAAAACCATTACCGGGAAAAAATGATACTTGAAGATAGATCCCAAAAAGCAGACAACTCCAGGGAGGCCACACCTTGAGCAATTTCTATCATAGGCTTTTAGAACAACCTGAAGGTAAAACCATTGAATTCAAACAGGATTTGTCTTCTTCCAAATCAATGATGAAAGCGTTGGTGGCATTTGCCAATACCGCGGGGGGACGGCTGATAATCGGTGTCAGCGATGATCGGCAGATTCTGGGAGTTGAAGATCCGTTGTCACAGGAAGAACGGTTGTGCAGTATGATTGCCGATTCCATTGTGCCCCGCCTGGTGCCGAATATTGAAATGATAACCATTGAGGATAAGACACTTTTAATTGCTGAAGTTTTTCTTTCCAGTTCCAGGCCCCATTTTCTACGTTCCGAAGGTGCGGAAAAAGGCGTTTATGTGCGGCTGGGATCAACAAACCGCCAGGCTGACCAAGAGCTGATTGCCGAGCTTCGCAGAACGGTGGAAGGCATCGCCTTTGATGAGATGCCCATGCCCGAGCTTTCCATTGATGATCTTGATACCAAATCCATTGCCCAAAGTGTCCGTGAAAAATATCCTGTGGGCCAAACAGAACTGCAAACGCTCAAACTGCTGGTGTCCCATCAGGGCAGGCTGGTTCC
>JAQICW010000133.1 GCA_027858355.1 Desulfobacula sp. | reverse complement strand
GACTATGGTCGCGCAATAGACAAAATATTAGATGCTGATGGCGTCAGTCCTCTTTACCTTACCTTAGATGCGGTAGGCAGAGACTGGTACGACCACGAGGGGAAAATAGCCATAATAGTTGTCAGTGATGGTATGGATATGGGTACGAAAGAATTTCTTGCTGCGGAAGATTTAAAGGCAAGATATGGCGAGAACATTTGTATCTACACCATACTCATTGGTAATGATCCGTCTGGTAAAAGAATAATGAACAGGATTGCCCTGGCCGGACAATGCGGACTTGCAGTCAATGGTGATCAACTGCTGGAAAAAGAAAAAATGGGAGACTTTGTACGGACTATATTTCTGAAAAGCCCTCAGCCCGGCATTGATTGTGATAATTGCGATGAAGATGGCGATGGGGTGCCCGATTGCAGAGACGACTGCCCCGGGACAAAACCAGGTCTTAAAGTCGATAAAAACGGCTGTTGGTATGCCGTACTTCAGGCTGATGTTCTCTTTGACTTTGATAAGTATAATCTGAAGCCTGAAGGCATTATAGCACTTGAACAGATAGTGAATCAGCTCAATAAATATCCATTGATGGATTTGCATATCAGCGGGCATACCGACAATTTCGGCTCAATGGAATATAACATTGAGCTTTCCAAAAAAAGGGCTCAGGCCGGCCTTGATTATCTTGTGAAAAAAGGAGTTGATCCAAAAAGAGTATCCATCAGCTGGCATTCTTATTCCATCCCGGTTGCCTCTAATGATACCCCTGCTGGCCGTGCTTTAAACCGACGTCGGGAATTTAAATTCAAAAAACGTTAGAATTGATTAAACCAGAATTGATTAAATATGGGAATATAGATTCAATACCAACAGGAGATCAAGATGATCAAAAATCTAAAAGCTTTTACTACCTTATTATTAATGGTTTTACTTTGTTTCTCCTGCGCCGGGAAGCCAGAGGTAGGGATTAGCAAAGATACCATCTATGAACCGCCCATGCCAAAGCAGGACATAGAGTATGCGCTTGGTCCCGGTGATGTTCTGGAAGTCGTTTACCATTTTACACCCAAACATGATACCAAAGAATATATTTTGTCGGTTGCAGATGTTTTAAAAGTAGAATTTGCATATCACCCTGACATGAACCGGGAATTAACTGTAAGACCGGATGGAAATATCACTATGCCTAAAAAAGGCGCAGTTCATGCTTTAGGACTTACTACTTTACAGCTTCAAGATAAAATTATAGAGCTCTATGGTAATGAATTCATTGATCCGGTTGTCACTATTACAATGATTCAATACAACCGGACTATTGATCGCTTGAAAACAGCAATTAAAACTGCAGCACGAGGGGAAAGTAAACTTTCGCCCGTTAGACCTGACGGTTATATATCCTTTCCCCTCATAGCCGATGTCCTGGCCGGGGGGAAAACCGTGCCGGTGTTGAAGGAAATACTTACAAAACAGTACCAGGCTCAGGTAGATAACCTTACCATTACCTTAAGTTTATACACTATGAAAGCCAACTTGGTATATATATTTGGGGAGGTCCCAAATCCTAGTTCATACCTTGTAGATGGCACGAATACCGTAAGTCAGCTAATATCCAGAGCTGGAGGAGTCAAGGATACTGCAGAAAAAAGCACCATTCTTGTTATAAGCCGCGATAAAAAAAGAAGACCCTGGGGCAGATTAGTGAACCTTGAAAAAATTTTATATGATGGGGATGCGAGCCATGATTTAATATTAAATCAATATGATGTTGTATATGTGCCTAAATCAGCCATAGCCCGCAGCAATTTGTTTGTTCAGCAATATATAAACAACATGATTCCAAGTTCTCTTATCAGCGCATTTGATATGGGTGGGACTGTATTTGGCGGCACTTTAATTGAGACCAAACCATTAATAAAATAGTCACAAATTGTTTAAAATAAAACAATCTAACTAAAAGGCATTATGACATGGCAATTACGACATTAAAATCAACAAGAGATTTCGCACGTATCTGGTTTTTTTGGAAGAGACCAGCTATTTTAATCTTCTGCCTGATTGTTGTGAGCATTTGTTCGTGGTCGTTCACCCAAACGCCTATCTATGAGAGTACAGCTAAAATTTTACTGCTCCCCAAAACCAATGATGAGTTGGTGGTGTCAGCTGGCATGGGTCGGACACAATATGATATACAGGGGGTAGATCAAGCTGAAATAAATACCCAAATTGAACTGATTAAAAGCAAGGAAGTTTTTGATAAAACAAAAGCATTTTTTAATAAAACTGGCTCAGGTGCCAAAGATTCCTTTGAAATTCAGGGTATGTTTGACAGATTAAAATTTACAAAAAAAACTAATATTTTAATTGGGTCTCTGGCAGTTGAACCTGTTTATGATTCCAATTTGATTTTAGTTGCCCTTGAGTCTCCAAACCAGCATCAAGTTGCAGATGTACTTAATAAGCTTGTGGATATTTATATAAAACATCATAAATCAATGTACTCGCTTGAGGAGAGTGAAGAGTTTTATGACGAACAAAAGCAACATTATGCGAAATCTTTAAATAATGCGAGAAATAAACTAAAGGATTATCATAGAAACAATAATATTGTGAATATGGAAAGCCAGATTCAAGCAAACATTGGTCTTCTTTCAACATTTTATGAGCAGTTACAAAATCTGGAAATAGCAATTGCAGAAACTGAGGCTAGAATAAGCATGGTAAACGCCGGCCTCAACGTTTCAGGAGATCAAATTACTATGTCCAAAGAAATGCGATCACTGCCGATAATAGTCGAATTAGCACGTGGCTTGGTACCACTTTTAATAACACGGACCGAAATAAGTAAGACCTTTACCAGGGAGAGCAGGGAGTTTAAACAAATTAATGACCAAATTGCAATGCTACGCCAGGAAATAAAAATTGAAAGCAAAAATGCTTCAAGAACAGATAATATGGAAAATCAAACGCTCAAGACAAAAAGAGACGTACTTGCTACGAAAATTCAGTATTTAAAAGAGCAAATCAAAGATTTTCAACAGAAAAAAGAAGCTCTGAATGCCCTTGAACTTGATATGCAAATAGCCAAAGATAATTATCTGTTATATGGCACAAAAACGGAAGATTCACGGTTATATGTCAAACGTAATAAAAGCAATTTGTCGAACGTTGTAATTGCGGAGTCTGCGGTTACTCCACTCAAGCAAAAATCACCCAATAACTTACTTGCCTTTGTGGTTTCAATAATTTTAGGTCTCTTTGCAGCCTTTATTCTGCCGTTTCTTCTTGAGACAATAGACCATAACTTAAAAACAGCTGATGATATTGAAAATATTTTATCCTTGCCCGTGGTTTGCACCTATAATGAACTATAAAATTATGCATATAATTAATTTATACCTGAGACAAAGGTATAAACAGAAAAAGGTGGGGTTTTGATTATGGAAGATATAAACTGGCAAGATCCTTTTGAAAAGGATTCTTTAGAAGAAAACAGTTCCCAGAATGACGTCGAATATCATTACTCTTCATCGGATTCTCTGGCAGATCAGTTTTTACAAAAGCCCACAAAGTTTGAAGAAAAGCCTTTGGCCAGAGAAAAAAAGGCATCTACATTTACCGAGCGTTATCTTCAATCTTCCAGTAAACAAACCACCATTCAACCAAGGCCAGCAGAGAAAATAAAAAAAGAATCAGTTTATCAAAAGCTATCAATCCATAAGGGTGAGAGGGATTCTTTTGCAGATTGGAAATTTCTTGACTTGAAAAACAGAAAACAGACTGGGGATTTGTACAAAAAAATTTTACATTTTAATAAAAAAAATGGTGCCAAAGCTTTTTGTTTTACCTGTAGCAGGGGGCGGGAAGGCGTGTCCACTATTCTGGCTAATTTGACCGATTATATAAGGAACCAGGCAACAGATAAAACAATTATGGTGATTGATGCAAATTTTCAAAATCCCAATCTGCATACCATTTTTAATGTCCCTGCAAATTCCCATAATCTCAATGATGTATTGAATAATGGGATAGACGTTCGTGAGGCACTAACATACATAAGTTCTAATATCTTTGCCCTTATCTGCGGAAAGGCTTCTGAAAATAAAACCGGAAATCTGGAACCAGATCATTTTGTAAAACTGCTAAATGAATGCAGGCAGTTGGTTGACTATGTTTTGATCGACTGCCCACCAGTTCTAAGCTCCTCTGATTCTTTATCGATAGCCCCTGCTGCTGACATTTCATTTTTAACGATCCAGTCAGTTAAAGTTCAAAGACCAGTTGCCCAAAAGGCAATATCTCTTTTGCAAGACAATGAATGTAAAATTGGCGGAATAGTTCTTAACCGTGTGCAACAGGTTATTCCTCAATGGGTATACAAATTTATATGAAACTTTTAGTGACTGAATACAAGATTGTTAAATGATAAATTTTCTGCTCTCCATACTTGTAGCAAGCCTATTTATTTTTGACTGGCTCTTTTTTGTAATGGGTATCGGTGGCAGGATAATGACCTGGGTACCAGAGTTTATTGCACTATTCATTGCTCTATCAATACCATTCAAGACAGCAACTACCAAACAGATTCATTTTCCGTTTAAGTACAGTATTCTGCTTGTCCTATACCTTGCGCATATTGCCATTGGTCTTTTGTTAAATGATGTGACCGGGTGGACCATGCTGGCCGGGCTCAGGATTTACACTAAGTTTATTCCGATTTTCTTAATACCGTTAATATATCCTTTTACCGAACGAGCATTTAAAAATTTGATTTTATGGATTTTTATCCTGTCAATGCTCCAATTGCCTGTTGTTCTCTGGCAACGCTTTATTCAGTTTGCTACTTCGTTATCCGGAGATCCCATGGGAGGAACATTAGGTGCTTCTAGTTCTGGCGTTCTGGCCATATATCTAATTAGTATCATCGCTTGTCTCATTTCTTTTTATTTTAAAGAAGAGATTTCTTTACGGGTTTTTCTAATATCAACAGCAGCAGCATTTATTCCCATAACCTTGAATGAGACAAAAATATCCTTTATATTGCTGCCAATAGCTTTTATTATCCCAGCCTTTTTTCTTAAAGGTAAGAGAGAGACCATTTTCCGGGTTATGCTGGTCATGCTCTTAATGGTTTCTTCCTTTTTTATTCTAAAGAGCGTTTATGACTACTTTGCACAAAAACGGTGGGGTTATGGTATTACAGATTTTGTTACCAAACCCAGGAAGTTGGAGAGATATAATAAGTCCCGTTTGGATCCGATTAAGTATGCATTTACTCACGCAGCGGTTAAGGATATTCGGTTTGGTTTTTTTGGACGTGGCGTAGGCAATGCGTCAGAAGGTTTTACAAAGCAGCTTAGTGGTAAAAATCTAAAAGAAGCACGTTATTACGGATCGGGAATGACGTTCACA
>JAQICW010000103.1 GCA_027858355.1 Desulfobacula sp. | reverse complement strand
GTATCCTGTCATGTAAAAATAAATTTTCCTGAGCAGGATAAAATAGGTATATTAGCCTCTCCCGCTGTTGCCATGACAGGACTTTACAGCAAAAGGTTTAAAAACCGTGGTATCAAAGTTATATGGCCTGACCCTGATTATCAGGACAGCCTTCTTGCGGTAATCAAAGAAGTCAAAAAAGGAAACACGGGCGCAAAAGTTCGTGATGCCTATGAAAAAGTCTGTGAGCACCTTTCAAAAAAAGGAGCTAAAACGGCAATTATTGCCTGCACAGAACTCAGTGCTCTTGATAGCTCGCTTCCTATACACACCATTGATGCAGCCCAGGTCCTTGCCATGGAGATAGTTCAGGTTGCCAAAAACTCAACCATTTAAATTTATTAATAATTTGGGCAAATAGATAATTGTTTGCCCATAATTAAGGTTTGTTTTTTTACTTTTCAATTCCGACTCTGGCTTCCACTCCCTTTTGGAAATAATGCTTTATGGCTTTCATTTCTACGACCAGATCAGCTTTTTCCATAATAGTCAGGGTCGCGCCTCTGCCTGTAACAACGATTTCCATATGGTCCGGTTTTTTCTCCAGAAGATCCAGCAGATCCTGTTCGGAAAATATATTGTATTTAACAGCAATGTTTCCCTCATCAAGAATGACAAGATCATGTTCGCCTGCTTCAACAATCTGTGTCACCCTTTTATAGCCTTCCATCCCGGCTTCAATGTCTTCCTGGGCAGGATGACCTTTAACAAACCGTCCAAGCCCATAATGTTCGATGGTGATCTGGTCTGCAAATTTTTTTAATGCCTTTATTTCAGAATAATCTCCGGATTTTAAAAACTGACCGATAAAAACTTTTCCTCCAGCTCCCACAGTCCTTAAGGCAAGTCCCAGAGCAGCTGTTGTTTTACCTTTGCCATTCCCCGTATAGATCTGAATACGTCCTTTCATAAGCCTAGCCTCTTGTGTTCACTCCTTTTTTATTTTCCTGCCATAATAAGGATCCAATAGTAAGAAGCCTTTGTTTGACATGCTTCTGTGTTTTATAAGCGGCAAAGAAGCAACAATCAAGAAAAAAGATTAAGCTGCGGGCAATAAAACAATTTTTATCACTATCTTGTACAATGACTGATTTTCTTGACATTTGGTCTTATTAAGCATTAGGGTAGACCATGATTTATAAGGGATAAATAAAAAACAGGTTATCCTGTTCCCTGGCCGTGTTAATGAAAAATTCAGCTATGGACAGGGAAAACTAAAACCTGTCACCACTGCCATATGGACTGATTTAAAGAATGGAAATGCACAATAAGAGCGTTGCCGCTATTTTAAACAACCTATCAGATGCTTTCATGATAATGGATGCCAATGGCAGGATCAATTACTTCAATAATGTTGCAGCCCGGATTACAGGGTATGCAGGCTTTGAAGCAAAGGGAATGAAATGCAGAGATATTTTTAAAACAATCTCCTGTGATACAGACTGCCTGATTAACAACAGGGACATCACCCCAAAAACCAATTATAAACGTGAACTTGAGATTACCCGGAAAAATGGTACAAAAATCCCTGTTGAATGCACCCGTAATATTCTTATTGATTCTGACGGGCTCATGTTTGGTGTGGTTGAAGTCTTTAAGAAGATTTCCCAGGTCAAACGTCTTGAAGATAATTTAATATATTCTGAATTCAAATACCGCCGCCTTTTTGAAAGTACCAAGGATATGATTTTTATCATATCCAAGGAAGGAGTGATTATAGAGGTCAACCAGGCCACTGTTGACCTGCTTGATTACAAAGAAAAAGAAGAATTGTATTTATTGGACAATATTGAACATATTTTTATTGATCCAATCCATTGGCATGTGTGTAAAAAACACATTGATCTTAACGGCTTTGTTCAGGATTTTGAGGTTGGTTTCAAAAAAAAGGATGGCACACGGCTCCACGGCAGTCTGAGTGCCAATATTTTTTTGGATGATAATGGAAATATCGTTGGTTACGAAGGTATTGCCAAAGATATTACAGCCAGAATGGATTCCTTTCGAAGGCTTTACAAACATCATCAGGAACTTGTCTTGCTGAACACTGTGTCACTTACCATGAATAGTTCCCAAAATCTGAAACAGGTTCTGAACACAGCCTTGAATGAGGCTATGAAACTATTGAATTTCAGTATTGGCACCATTTTTCTTATCAACCATGACCAAGGTGAATTTGAACTTCAAACCTGGAAGGGGCTGCCGGAAAAGGTTAATAAAACTCTGATCAAACCAATTTTTCATGATGCCCAACTCATGGAATTTTTCCTGGGAAAAAACAACCGCCTGACACCCAAATCAATTTTTCCATCTTTTAAAATAACCCTGGAAACCCCGGACAAAAACAGACCAATCATACTTTCCTGTTTCCTGATTACGGAAAAAGGATGTCCTTCGGGATTTATGGCCTTTCCTCTAGCTGAAACCCAGGACCTTTCCCTGGAAGATTTTAATCTCCTTGGATCTTTGGGGAATTTTTTGGGCGGCTCCATAGCCAATATCAAGCTGATAAGAACCGTTCAAAAACACCGGGAAGAGCTCAAACATCTGACTGCCCGACTTTTTCAATCCCAGGAAATTGAGTGTAAAAGAATTGCCCGGGAACTCCATGATGAAACCGGATCAGCCCTGATCGGTATAAATTTCAATCTGGAAGCTGTTGAAAAAATCATGCCACCTGATGATCCCGTTATGAATAATATAATCAATAATATTAAAAAGCAGATCAATCACACATACCAGGAGATGCGGCGTATTTCCCACCTGCTGCATCCGGCACTGCTGACAGATCTGGGCCTGGAACCTGCCCTGGACTCCTATCTGAACCAGATAACCCAACAAAGTTCCCTGGATATTGATTTTAAAATGGTCGGGTTCACAGGGCGAATTAACCCGGACATTGAAACCGTGCTATATCGGTTTTCCCAGGAAGCCCTGTCCAACACCATAAAATATGCCAAAGCCACTTTTTTTAAGCTATCCATCATCAAGGGATATCCTTCAATTATTTTTATCGCAGAAGATGACGGCATTGGGTTTGATCCAGATGAAAACAATCATGAAAGACCTTCACTCGGGCTGCTATCCATGAGGGAAAGGACTGCCATACGAGGCGGAAAATTTTTCCTTCGAACTGAAAAAGGCAAAGGTACCCGCATCAGAATTGAAATTCCGATCAAAAATGGCGGATTGCCGGTTTTAATGGAAGGTACAAATTTTTTGCAGGAGATTTATGAAGCATAAACCCATTGAAATCGTTATTGCCGATGATCATAACATTGTCCGCCAGGGATTGCGGAAGCTTTTAGAGGAAGAAGATAGTTTAAAAATCACAGGGGAAGCCATGAATGGCCGGGAAGCTGTCCAGAAAGTCCAGGCCTTAAAGCCGGATGTTGTCATTATGGATATTGCCATGCCTATACTGAACGGCATTGAAGCTGCCCGGCAAATCAAACAGTCAAACTTTAAAACCAAGATAATTATACTTTCCATGCATGACCATACAAGGTATATCAGAGAACTTTTAAGCATTGGAGTTTCAGGCTACCTGCTGAAGAATGCTGTCAGCGATGATATTATTCAGGCAATTAAAACAGCTGTTAAAGGAGAAACCTACCTGAGTCCATCGATTTCCAGCCGGGTAATTGAAGATTATGTCGGAATGAACCAGAAAACATCCCAGGATGAATTGTACAACACTCTGACCAACAGAGAACGAGAAGTCTTCCAAATGATGGTTGAAGGATACTCCACCAAGAAAATTTCAGAGATGCTCTGCCTGAGCCCCAGTACTATCAAATCTCATCGTTCCAATATTATGGAAAAGCTTAAAATGGAAAATATCTCAAAATTAATCCAATATGCCATTCACCTTGGAATCATTGATATTCAAATGTGATAAACCATATTTTGTCAAAAACAGGGTGTCTACTGCATTATCAGCCACATCTGGGAATACCTGAGAAAGAGATTTAAGGCTTGTCTGGAAAATAGATTTTCCCTACGGGCTCAGTTATTTTAAATTGGCCTTTTTGAATCTGATGTTTAAGGTCCCGGGCTGCCTTGAGTGCAGTCATGCGATCAGACTGCCTTAATGTGACCGGAACTTTATGGTTAACACCTTCAAGGTCTATACTGCCAAGATTTCCAAAAAAAGTTTCACCTTTGCACCTGGAAACACAAAGACCACAATTGAAACATCTTGACCTGTCAAATTGCAGACCTTTTTCAGTATCCCATTTAACAGCTTTCACAGGGCAAATACTCTCAACAGGACAAAGATTCTCAACATGGGAAAGATCACATTTCAGGCATAATTCCCGTTTAAATTCGACCTCATGATTGGTTTTATTCCAGACATCCCCATAAGTAATCTCAAAGATGGGTTTGCGGCTTCGTACATCAACAACCTTCAGCGGAATCTGTGCATCGGTTTTCAAAATATGGGTTAGCATCTCCTTGTCCAGCACAGGAATTGCCACAGCCCAGGTCGTGATAATATCAGGTCCATGCCCCGTTGTGAATCCTCCCAGAAATTGCGGGTCCATATTGTGCATATCAGCAACCCCGGCCAGATTGGGTTTATCCTTACTGCTGCGGGTGCCAGGCCCTGTGACAAAACCTTCGGCACCATTGATCAAAACCTTTGTGCCAATGCCAATGGTTTTGAGTTCAGGATCATTCTCAAGGGGGTTTAATTCACCACAGCCGCAAAAGCTCATTTCTTCATAATTGCCGTTCATCTTGTCTGAATGAAATATTGTGGACACAGCAGTTTTCCCTGGATTGACAAAGGCCAGATAATTTTTAAAGGCATTTCTTGATGCATGGAGCATGGCATGGGGAATTTGCTTAAGCGTGGTGAAAGAACTTAATTTTTGCCCTTCATCCGTCTCGATCTCCACTAAAACCTGTTTTCCCAAAACCAGCTCCCTGAACAGGTCACCTGCACCATACCCGGGATCAATTATGCTCGCTTCCGTCCCCAGAACGATCAGATCAAGGATGCCTATTCTTTCATTTGGGCAGGGCCCCACCTGTGCCGGGACAGTATTTATCCATACCTTTGCAGCTTTTGTAAATGTATCTGGTTTGGCCACCTTAAAAGAAAGTACAGCATAAGTACCGCTCATCAGGGCACTTGTGGCAGTGGTAACCACATCTATATCACCCAGTTCAAAGGTTTCACCATCCCGAACCCGGTCACAAATTTCCTGGGCCGTTAAGATAACCACTTCTCCACGATCTATTTTCCCCTGGATTTCTGAAAATGTTCTGTTGGGTGTTGAATCTTCCATTATCACTTAATTCCAAAATTTAAAAACTTCAAGTTCTGACTATACACTGGTTCAATTTTTCCAGTATCCGCTCCT
>JAQICW010000070.1 GCA_027858355.1 Desulfobacula sp. | reverse complement strand
GTTGTATGGTGGCGGGACTTGGCACCCTGCTTTTTGCCCTGTCACCGGTATTTTTCTGGGCCGGGCTGGGCCGGCTTCTCATAGGCGGGTCCGTTGCTGTTGCCTTTGTGGGACTGCTAAAGCTCTCCTCTTCCTGGTTTCCAAAAAAAATCTATGCCTTTGTTACTGGTAATGCTCTATCCATCGGGCTCATCGGGGCTGTAACGGCAGGCCCTCCTTTAAGATTTCTCATGGATACCTTTGCCTGGCGTCAGGTCATCAGCGTCACTGGCGTTATGATCCTTGTGCTGGGCGGGGTGATCTGGTTTGTTGTCAGGGACTCGCCTCAGGAAAAGGGGTATCCTGGTTTTACAAAAACAATGCCGGCGTCTGCATCATTGTCTGACCGCAGAATCTGGCAGGATCTTTTTAAAGTGTTTAAATATAGGAATGTCTGCCTTTTATTTGTTATTCCCGGTGGAATAGCGGGATGTATCCTTACTTTTTCCGGCCTGTGGGGGGTGCCCTTTCTGATCTCTCATCACGGCTTAAGCCCGGCCAGGGCGGCTGCCATGACCTCTGTCCTGCTCGTTGGCTGGGCCATTGGGGCTCCTTTTTTCGGGTGGCTGTCCGATCATATGGGAAAACGAAAATCTATGTATCTTGCCGCAATCATGGTGGTGGCTCTGGGGTGGTCATTGATCCTGTTTAGGGAAAGCCTTTCCTTTTTTAAGCTTATCATGGCCCTTTTTGTTACTGGTTTTTTTTCCGGTTGCATCATCATCAGTTTTGCCTTTGTCATGGAATCTGTTCCTTCATCCTTGTCTGGAACTGCCGCAGGCCTTACCAATATGGGGGTGATGATGGGGCCTATGTTGCTTCAGCCGCTTGTGGGACGAATATTGGACTATAATTGGACAGGTCAGATGATGGACGGGGTAAGAATTTATTCCCTTGATGCCTATGAATATGGGTTTATTCCCATGATGGCATGGATTATTTTATCTGTTGGGCTCCTGTTTTTTACCAAAGAGACTAACTGCCGTCAGATGGCCTGAACAGGGCCTTTGAAAAAAGGAATGCGCATTGAATCAAAAATCTGATAGCTCTAAAAACCTTCTGTATCTGTTCATGGTGCTTCATGTGCTTGGTGCAGCCGGCACATTTATTCTCAGCAAAGCTGCGGTCATGGGCATCCGGTGGGCAGGTCGATGATGATCCAGAAAGCCCGGGATTGACTTTGGGTGTTCAGATGATAATATATTAATGGTGAATGGTGAAGAAGGTTTGGCTGGAAATTTGTAGATAAAATAGGTATTAAGGTTTTGATTGAAAAGAAAAAAATAGATAAGTACAAGGGGTTTGAACAGGGCCCCATTCGTCCGCCCAGTGAAGCAAGCAGTCTTTTAATACGGCTGACACGAAATTGTCCCTGGAACCGATGTACATTTTGCAGGGTGTATAAAAAAAGGAAATTTTCTTTAAGATCTGTTGAAAATATCATTAAAGATATTGATGTTTTGCATGGCTATATTGAAGGGGTCAAAAGAATTGTCGCACCAGGGGGATATGCAGACAGTCAGATTATTAATACCCTTTACAACAGCTTTGAAGAAAAAGACCGGATGGCGTTTAATGCGGCCATGAGCTGGTATGCATCAGGGATGAGATCCATTTTTTTACAGGATGCCAACTCTTTGATCATGAAGCCCGATGACCTGGTATTTGTGCTTGAACATATAAAAAAATGTTTCCCAGATGTGGACAGGATTACCACCTATGCAAGAAGTCATACCATTGTCCGAATCAAGCAGGATGATCTGCAACGGATGGCCAGGGCAGGATTAAACCGCATTCATGTGGGCATGGAATCCGGATCTGATATTGTATTAAAGAAAATAAACAAAGGGACCACCAAAGCTGTCCATATCAAGGCAGGCCTGAAGGTAAAGCAGGCTGGAATGGAGCTGTCGGAATATGTCATGCCCGGTCTTGGCGGTATTGAATATTCCATAGAACATGCCCTGGAAACTGCTTCTGCCCTCAACAGCATTAATCCTGATTTTATCAGGATCAGGACCCTGGCAGTGACAAACGGAACCGCTCTTGCCAAAGAAGCTGAAAAAGGAGAGTTTGAAAAATCCACGGATGCCATGATGGCTAAAGAGTTAAGGCTGTTTATAGAAAGCCTTGACGGGATCGATTCCTATATCAAAAGCGATCATATCCTGAATCTGTTTGAGACCATTAATGGAAAATTGCCGGAAGATAAAGAAAAAATGATTGGTATTATTGATCAGTTTTTCGAGTTTGAACCTGAAAAAAGGGTTTTATACCAGGTCGGCAGACGGATGGGATTTTTCCGGGGACCCGACGATATGGATACAAGTCCACATCTTGAAAGGGTAAAGCAGGCCTGTATTCATTACGGGGTGACACCCCAGAATGTTGATTCCGTGATTGGTGAATTGATGAAGCGTTTTGTGTGATCAAAAGTCCATTTATATCCATATCCCATTTTGCGTTAAAAAGTGTGATTATTGTGACTTTTTTTCTTTGACCGATCTTTTATTGATCCCTGCTTATATTAAAGCCCTTAAAAAAGAGATTGAAAAAAGATCAGACTCAAAGGAGAAAATTAACACCATATATTTTGGCGGCGGAACCCCATCTCTTCTGTCGGTTAAAGATGTTGAAATGCTTTTGCAGACCATTGGAGACAAGTTTTTAGTTTCCAGGGATGTTGAAATCACATTTGAAATTAACCCGGGAACTATTAATTTAAATTATCTTAAAGAATTAAAAACTACTGGAATTAACAGGCTTAGCATCGGCGCCCAGTCATTTAACGAGGATAAGCTTAGATTTTTAAGTAGAATCCACACGGTCAAACAGGCAGTCCAAACGATTAAGGATGCAGAGACAGCAGGCTTTGACAATATCAGTATGGATTTCATTTACGGACTTTTTTTTGAAACCCAAAATATATGGGAAAAAGATTTAAAACAAGCGCTTGGGATGACACCATCCCACCTGTCCTGTTATATGCTGACCATTGAACCGGATACTCCCCTTGATGAAAAATTGAAAAAAGGCCTGATAACTCGCACTGATGGTAAAATCATGTCAATGATGTTTAAAAAAACTGCCATATTTTTAACCAACAACAATTATGAGCATTACGAGATTTCCAGTTTTTCAAAGGGCAGGCAGAACAGATCAAGACACAACTCAAAATATTGGGACATGACCCCTTACTACGGGTTTGGGCCGGCAGCACACTCCTATGATGGGAAAACAAGATCCTGGAATCCTAAAAATATAAACACATATATAAAGGATTTGGATTCAGGCAGGCTTCCCGTTGAAGATTGGGAAATTCTTACCAAAAACCAGAAAATGCTGGAGATGATCATGCTCAGGCTTCGTACCCTTGAAGGCCTGGATCTTGCAAAATTTCAGACTTTATTTCACCACTCTTTTGAAAACAGATATAAAGATATCCTGGAACGAATTTTTGCAGAGTCCTTAGGGTTTGTTAAAGATCAAAGGTTTGCACTCACTCTGGAAGGAAAAACCCACCTGAAGGGTATTGTTGAAGCCTTTGCTGAAAAGATTCTTTAGGTTTTTCGCCGCAACTGCCGCGTATCTCCCACCCTTATGGTCAGGTTTATGGAATCAAAGTATTCAATTAAGGGGATGACATATTTCCTGGATACCCCGCCGGTCATGTCTTTAAACTCCGGTGTGGTAATGGATTCCTTTTCTTTCAGGAATGCAACCAGCTTTTGTTCAAGGCTATCCATTGTTCCGGCATCAAAATAAAGGTCATCTTTTGTTTTGACAATGGATTTCTCATCAATCAGCATATGGAGAACATCCATCGCAGTCTTTTTGTCCAGGTTAAGATCCTGACAGATGGTTCTGAAAAAGGGAGGAGTCAAGCCTGAGGTTTGATAGAGTCCTTTGATTTTTTCTTTTACTTCATGCTGATCAACCTGGAGCGCCACTTTGTGGGCAGATAATTTTACAATGTTTTTGTCAAGAACAATAAGATTTTCCCCGGACAGTTTTGTAAAAAGAATATTAAAAAACTTTGTGTCATCAATATACTGAAATTTGGATTTAAGTTCCTGGGTGGGCATGCCTTCCTTTAATGGATTCCGGGCATGGTAGGCACTTAGTTTCTGGATGAGTTTTTCTTTGAAATCATCAAAAAAATCACCACTGACAAATTTTTGTTTTTCTTTGTCCGTCTGGACAATCTGTTGTTTGGCAAGCATTTTCTGTAAAGTTGTATTTAGGCGTTTGTCCGGGATATTGGTCATGACACGCAGCTGGGAAAAGGACAGCCCCTGAAATCCTTTCAAGGATAGAAAGAATAAAATGATCTGTTCATTATCACCCAGCATCAAGTTTTCCAGCCCCTGGATAACAGTCTTATCAAACAGCTTGTGCTTTTGGGAAGCTGGATTTAATATGGTGCCGCCGCCAATTGTTTTCACGGGTGAATAATTTCTGATAACATATCTGTCGTCCTTGATACAGCAGACAGGGGCCTCTAAGCGAAATTGAACACAAGAGTCATCTCCAGGTAAGAGCTCCTCTCTATCAAGCAGAATAAGATACCCCAGTATCTCACTGGTTCCTGAATGAAATCTTATTCTTGTTCTGTTTTTTGCCGGCTTTGCATTGCTTTTTAAATAAAGGAAATGTGCATCCACCATATAGCTTTCAATCAAAGTGTCAGGAGTAGACAGAATATCTCCCCGGCAAACGGATTCTTTGTCAAGCCCTTGAAAGTTAATGGCTGTTCTGGTGCCAGGGCCCGCTGTTTCAACACCTGAGCTGTGAACCTGGATTCCCCTGACTTTGGAGACAATCTGTTTGGGATAGACCATGATGTCATTTCCAACACTGATACTGCCGGAAGCCAGGGTTCCGGTAATCACTGTGCCAAATCCTTTCATTGAAAATACACGGTCCACGGGCAGTCTGAAAATAGAAGAAAATTTTCTTTCAGGAATGTTGCTGCAGGTGGTTTCAAGGGTTTTGATAAATTCATCTAACCCCTCATTTGTGACCGATGAAACAGGACAAATCGGCTTGCCCTCAAGAAAAGTGCCCTGTACAAAATCATTGATATCATCAAGGGCAAGCTCTAAAAGATCTTCATCCACCATGTCTATCTTGGTCAAGGCCACCATTCCATGCTCAATTCCCATGAGATTGCAGATTTCCATATGTTCCCTTGTCTGGGGCATGACACCCTCATCTGCTGCAATCACCATTGCGACCACGTCAATCCCGCTGGAGCCGGCCACCATATTTTTTACAAATTTTTCATGGCCCGGCATATCCACGATGCCTATATGCTGCCCATTGGGAAGATCAAGCCAGGCAAACCCAAGTTCAATGGTAATGCCCCTTTCTTTTTCTTCTTTGAGCCGATCTGTCTCAATCCCTGTCAACGCTTTGACAAGGCTTGTTTTTCCATGATCAATGTGTCCTGCCGTCCCTAAAATTATATTTTTTTCCAATTGTAAAAAACCTCGGGTTCTATTTTTGTTTCTTTTTTCTGAAAAGCGCCATGCCATATGCCAGGGCAACCAGAATGAGCCCTGCCGCAACCCCATGGTAAATACCCCATTCCGGTCTGAACAGTCGAATAATGATAATACCAAATACAAGCCCTAAAATTAGCCGGACAACAAATATTAAAAAAGCATTCATATACAAGTTCCTTTAATGAAATATTTATACGCAGGGATAATAGTCAAACAATACTTCAAGGTCAATGTAAAATATGGATCATGACCAGGGACAATCCATAATTTTGATGAAATAAAAAAACCATGATTAAATTCGGTTGCATGAAAAAAGTATTGAAAAACATATCAAGATCTGATAGTTAAGATGAGTTATTTGCGGTGGGTGTAGCTCAGTTGGTAGAGCACTAGGTTGTGGTCCTGGTGGTCGCGGGTTCAAGCCCCGTCACTCACCCCATTTTTTTAAAAGTTGTAAAAAGATTGTTCATTAACACCCGAAACTCAAAAGCCTTGAGACTCGGGTTTTTTCTAAAGCTGTGGCATCAGGGCCATGTCTTTCATGATTTTCGCCTGCCGAAGCCGAACATAGGGGCTGGGGTTTTTGACAGACCATCTGTGCGGGTTCGGCAGAATTGCTGTCATTAAGGCAGCCTGGGAAGGATTCAGATGTCGGGCACTGATTGAAAAATATTTTTGTGAGGCTGCCTCGGCACCAGTGACACCCGTTCCCCAATCCACTGTATTTAAATACATTTCAAGAATTCTGTGTTTGTCCCAGAAGAGTTCAATTAAAACAGTGTAATATATCTCTGCTATTTTCCTGAACACGCTTTTGCTGGATAACAAAAATACGCTCCTGGCAGTCTGCATGCTGATGGTACTGGCTCCCCGCAATTTTTTTCTTTTGATCAGGGTTTTTAAAGCATTTTTTATTTCATTGAAATCAAACCCGTTATGGGATAAAAACCGCTGGTCTTCGGCCGCAATGACAGCTTTCCTCAGATGGGGTGATATGTACTCAATCTTTTTAAAGGTATATTTCGAGCGCCTTTCAGGCTGTTTTTTAATGATGGCTTCTGCCCATTCCCATGCCACATTAGGGGTAAATGGCGGGTTGATGAATTTGAGCGCCAGAACCTGAAGGATTGTAAAACAAAACAGAAATAACACAATTACAAATAGTGTCTTCCAGATCCATGAGATATTTGTTTTTCTTTTGTTTTTCTTCATTTCACTTTTGGGTTCTACTTTTAAAGCAGATCGTTGTCAATAGGAAGGTGGGTCAACCTGACCATAGATTTTAACGATGGTGAATATGTGTTTATGGTATTAAAGATGGAACAGACCATTGCAGAAAATATTTCATTGTGCTATCTAATATCGTCTTCACGACCCTGTGCGCCCGTAGCTCAGCTGGATAGAGCGCTGGACTTCGAATCCATAGGTCGCCCGTTCGAATCGGGCCGGGCGTACCACTAATACCAAGGGTTTTCAGCTTTTACTGGAAACCTTTTTTGCTTCTGTGTGAGAATCTGTGTGAGACTTTTCCTCGAATTGAAAATCCAACACTTCAATTGCATCTCTTTCAGCATTACCAACTGAATGAAGATAAATCTCGGTAGTTGTTCTGTT
>JAQICW010000055.1 GCA_027858355.1 Desulfobacula sp. | reverse complement strand
TTTCATTTTTTTTAGGAGTCTGGGTTCATACTCTTTCCATTTTGGGCGATCTGAATCGACTTTTCCTTCTCTCCTGTTTCCCAGTAAAACCCAGCCAGATCATGGTAATCAGCGCCAACTTCCATATACTTCAACCGAAGCTCAAGATATTTATCATGGTCCCCGATCTGCCGATAAATGTTGCGGGCATTGCGGGTTTGCCAGTCATCATGCATAGCCTCCAGGCTTTCGGCAAGGTACCGCAATTCAGAAGCGGAATAGCAGGCAGCATAAGCAAGCTCATCCAGCGCATCCCCCGCCCCTGAATTTCCACTTTCAATAAACGGTAGAACAGAGTCGAGAATTTCACGTCGATACGTTTCATCGACCTTTTTTGAAGTCAGACGTTTTGTAATTTCATACAGCAAGTCCCACACCTGGTCTTCCACCCCATAAGGTCCGCCACCATACGCATCCAGATCCTCAAGATCCGGCAGCAACTCAGCCCATATGGACATGGTGGCTTCCCCTTCCGACTGGCGTTCAAGCATTTTGGAAACAGCTGTATTTTCCTTTAAATAATCAAAGCATTCTCGACGTATCTCAGGATAGTTTTCAGCCAGATTAAGTATCAGCTCTGAAAGGGCCTTGGTCGGTGCTGCTGAAATCAGTTCGGCCAGAATTCCCAAGCAACTCATGCCCACAAATTTTTTTTTAAATCCATCGTCTTACTTTTGATGAATAAGCCAAATATTCTTCTCCAAATTTTTGTGACAGATAGCTCTCTTCCGGTTTCACAGCTTTGAATAAAAAAAGAATATAGAGAATCGGTAAGGTGAAGAGTAACCAGAGAGAGACAATTAAAACTGAAATTCCAAATAATAGAAGCAATAGTGATAGATACAATGGATTTCGTGAAAAACGATATGGACCTTCTTGTACTATCTTAACTGTGGATTTTGCAGTGTTAAATGGGGTCCTATTCTTGATTAGTACAACAAATCCACTCAATGCAAAATAAATGGAAATAAGTATAAATGTTCCGCCGACAAGAACCCGAATGATTAATGAAATACTGACCAGATGAATGGGTGAAAGGTATTCCAACAAAAGACCAATTCCCAAACATGCAAAGAAAAATAACGGCGGTGGTATACGAATAGCTGCATTATCATTCGGTTCATTTCCCATAATTGTCCTTTTTTGAGTCTTTTCCCATATTTACTTGTATTGAACGTTATTTATTGCATAACACGAAAATCACCGGTGAAATCCGGTGCATTTTTAAGTTGGGATTTTGAAATTTCCAAATGTGCCCGAGATTTTTAGATCCGGGAACTATGCAAATTGAAGTTTGAGCTTTTTACCAAGGGCTACAGCAACACTCTCCAGAGTTAGAAGGGTTATTGAAGAATTTTTAGGATCCAGCAGCCTATCAACTGAAGACCGACTTGTTTTCATCATTTTAGCCAAAGCTGTTTTTGAAATGTTACGTAATTCCATTTCCTGCTTGATCTGATAAGCAAGTATGCGTTTGAGAACGGTTGCTTCAGCTTCAGCCATCAATCCTTCCTCCTGAAGGAAATCATCGAAACTGCTTCCAATATGTTTATCTTTCATCCTTAATCCTCCTGATATTCTTTCAACCGTGAAAGAGCCGTCTTTAGTTCGTTCTTCGGAATTTTCTGTGATTTCTTAATGAAACCATGTAATAAAATCATGACATTTTCGAACAGGTTCCGCTCCTGAATTCGTTTTATAAAAATGAACTTTTAATTTTATGTCATCATAATCCATATGCAAAAGTGTACCAGAATAGGGGCAGTTGTCAAATGTTTTTATTCGTTTAAAATAATTGCAAGCATTTTGGAAACATCTTCATAGTCTTTATCACTTGCCTGAAAATTGACCATGATCACCTTAGCAACAGGAGTTGGTAATTTTACACAAATCTGGTTTCGTGTCAGTTCGGCAACAACTCCAGAATGAATCTATGATAGCATCCTCTTCCACCCCAGTTGACTTGTAGGCGTTCTTCTTGTCTTTTTACTTTAGACACCTTCCAATTGCGCATAACTTTTGTTCTGACTGCGGGGTTCGCAAACATCTGCGGCTTGCCAGTCAGCATTTTTGTTGTTTAAATTTATTTTCTAAAAGCAGTTTCTACGAGTCGTGAGGAAAAATTAGTTATATTAACAAAATGTTGCGTGTCATTACTTGCTCCAACTCTGTTTTTTATATAGATATTGTTTACTCTATCGGCAATGAAAAGTGGGTATCATCACGCTCCAATAAAAAAAAATAGGGTTTTCCTCCTCCTTTTTGATCCATAACGCCTAAAACACTGTTATCATCTAACTTACGAAAACAATCATTAATAGGTAATTGGTCATAACACATTGCGGCGCTTACTTTGCCCCTGTGTTCAAGCATTCGTAATCTGGCTTTACCCTTTTTGGTTTGAATCAACAACCTGATAAACTTAAGCAGTGGTTTGTACAATTTTAACTTGGGCAGATTAAATTTCATAAGTCCAAGAGGCATTGTAATTGGATTAACAGAGAAAAGTTCAGACCTGTTACGATAAAAAATCAAAGGATGGACGTTGTTGGTATTAATAAAATATTTCCCATACCAACCGACTAAATCTAAGATTCCGTCCATAGGGTGGCCGGTCATCACTTCACTGCCTTTCCAACGGCCCAGCATAAAGTCGCAGTCTACAGCTTCAAGTGTATCAAATATTGATAATGCTTCATCTGTGGTCAACGGTTTGTTTAAAACGGTTCTGTTGTTCATCACAATCCAACCTTATAATTAGTGCCTGACCGAAAGGGCAGATCTTCTTTATAGGCAAGGGCTTAACATATTTTTTAGATGTTTATAAAAGTGGGATTTTTACTAATTTTATAGATTTTATGCTTCCCTTTGAT
>JAQICW010000037.1 GCA_027858355.1 Desulfobacula sp. | reverse complement strand
AACCAGATGAGACCGAACCAGATCAAATCGAATCAAATAAAATAGAACCAGATAAAAAGGGACATGAATGAAAGATTTTCAAGGCCTTATAACCGGACAATCTTTCGTTTTAAAGGCTTGGCAAAAAGCAACTTCCTATTCAACAATTTCTGAAAGCTTTAAAAATCGAACCATATATAGGCTATCTATAAAAAGGTAACTTTCATTTTTCAGTTAACTGACTGATCAAATCCAGCAATTCTTTCATGTGATAGGGTTTTGGTAAAACTGCATCAAAACCAATCTGGTCAAGAAGCCAGGGAGTTCCTGACATTCCCACAATTGGAGTTGATTTTTTAATTTTATTCCGCAGATAATCAAAAACCTGATCACCGGAAATACCAGACATTTCGATATCCGTAAGAATTAAACTGTATTCATTATTTTCTATTTTCCGGATACCATCTTCACCATTCGTAGCAGTATCAACAGCATAGCCATTTCTTGATAGGATTCTTTTCAATAACATCAAGATAGAAGCTTCATCGTCTATTACAAGAATAGGATT
Source organism: Desulfobacula sp. (assembly GCA_027858355.1). The sequence continues at coordinate 3,123 of JAQICW010000037.1, read as the reverse complement.
TGCTGTCGGATAGCTTTTCATTATTGATCCTGTATTTTTTTATTAGCTTTAACAAATTAAAACAAATGTGGGGTTCTGTTATGATTCAAAAATTCAGAAAAATGCGGCGGCTATCCTACAATTTTAATTTTCATCCAGAACTTCACGTATCTTCTGGGCAAGATCCTTCATCACAATCGGTTTCAGAAGAAAACCCTTAATTCCCAGAGATGTTGCTTTTTCTTCAGACATAGTTTCACTGAACCCTGTGCAAAGCAATATGGGAATATCAGGACGTATTTTAGTAAGTTCAACGGATAGTTTGTCTCCAGGCATATTTGGCATTGCCATATCAGTTATAACCAAGTCAAATTTATCAGGACTATCGTGGAAAGCTTCAAGGGCTTCAAGGCTGCTGGTACGTGAAGTAACCTGATACCCCAACCGCTCCAGCATCCGTTTTACCATACTAAGGATCGCTTCTTCATCATCCACAAGAAGGATCTGTTCAGTACCGCCCTGGATTGGTTCTTTAGCTTGGGTATTCTTTTCTTCAAAAGATTTCTTTTCTATTGGAAAATAAACATGAAATTGTGTTCCTTTTCCAGGTTCACTATATACCTGAATAGCTCCATTCATGCTTATAACAATGCCGTGAACAACCGACAACCCCATCCCAGTCCCCTTGCCTATTGCTTTGGTGGTAAAAAACGGATCAAAGATTTTATCTGTTAAGTTTTTATCCATGCCCACCCCTGTATCAGCCACTGTCAGACAGGCATAAAATCCAGGTGTCATATCAGGAGTTATTATGTCGTACTCACCTAATTCGACTTGTTTGAGGCTTACTTTCAGTTCCCCGCCCGTTTCTTCCATGGCATGATACGCATTGGTTGCAAGATTCATTACAATCTGATGAATTTGGGTGGGATCAGCTTTAATCACACCGCAGTCAGGATTGATATCCTGTATGATTTCAATTGTTGTGGGGATGGTTGACCTGATAAGTTTTAATGCTTCCTTAACAATAGGTTGCATCTTCATCAATATTAATTCACCGCTCTCTTGACGAGAAAATGTAAGGATCTGTTTTACCAGGCTCTTGGCTCTCAAGGCACTGGTATAAATCTGGTTAAGACTTTCCCGGACTGGACTGTCTTCAGGGGTATCCATTAAAAGCATCTCAGCATACCCGACAATTGGGAAAAGAATGTTATTAAAATCATGGGCGATACCACCTGCCAGAGTGCCGATTGACTCCATCTTCAGGGCTTGTTGGAGTTGTTCTTCGAGTTTTTTCTGAACGGTGAGATCAATTGCTGTGGTTGCTATATATTGCGGGATAGCATTTTTATTTTTTATAACAATGCTATTCATTAACATAGGAAATTCTGTCCCATCCTTGTGAGTATGCCAAACTTCTAAAAGGGAAAAATTACCCTGTGTCACTAACGATTCATTAACTCTATTCACTTCTTTCATTTGTTTTTCGTTATAAAAAACAGCAAGGCTCTGCCCGATCAATTCGGCTGAAGTAAATCCATGAGTTTTTGCAAAAAAATCATTTACATATTCACAATTACCTTCTAAATCAGTAATAGCAATACCGTGGTTTGCCTGATCAGCCATCATCTTGAATTTCTGAATCTCTTTCTCCATGCGCTTGCGGGTAATCAGCATTTTATTAGCGTATTCTGCCATCCGGTCAAATTCGGCAAATTTAACAATCTTTAGATCAATTTTTTCATCAGAGTCTGCTGTCCTGTTAAAAAATGAGACGAAGAGATTGAAATCATGTTTGAGTCTACGATTCAAGTAATTAAAGGAAAAGAGAACAAAAGCGATTACCAATGCCACAACCAGAGCAAAAGAAAATATTTTCGTTTTGATTTTATTGTTTAATGTATTGTACATCACGGCAATATCTGTTTCCACATCATCAAGATAGACGCCGGTACCAACTAAAATTTTCCAATCCGGAACACTTTTTGCGTAGGCAATTTTTGGGCTTTCATTTATACTAAATGATTTCCTCCACCAGTAAGAGACATAGCCACCCTCCTCTTTTTTTGCTGCAGCAACAAGCATCTGAGTAGTTTTGTTACCCTTACTGTCTTCCGTCTCCCACATATTGGTACCGATAAGATCCGGTTGGAGACCGTGAGCCAATGAAATTCCCTGCCAGGTATCAACAAAGATATAGCCGTTGGCGCCAAAACGAATTTTATTAATCTGTTCCATTAATTTTTTTTTGATCGAAGCTTCTACATCATCAACATACAGGCCTGTGCCGATAAACCAATCAAATGGTTCAAATCGTTTGACAAAAGATATTTTTTTAAAATTTTGGCCTTTTGTATTCGGTTTTGTCCAGTAGTATTCATAAAAACCTTCGTCGGTTTGCCGCACTATTTCAATCATCTCTTTAATGACATACTGACCATTAGTATCCCGCAAATTCAACAGGTTCAATCCTTCCAGTTCCGGTTTGTCGGCAAAGAGTATCTCAACGCCATCCAGGCGGGTGGCAAAATAGTAGCCATTTTTATCGGCAAACCGGATAGGCCGTAGGGCATCCAGAATCATCTGTTTAATTTCAGCCTTGCTTTTGGCGGTCTTATTCTGTTGATAAATATGTTGGGCAATGGTGTACGCTTCATAGACTCTGGATTTAATTTTCACTTTTGTAATTTTTTCACTTTGGGCTTTCTCATCGTTAATCATAGCAACAACTCGATCAACCTCCCGCTTAATCATCTCTTTCTGCTTAGCAATGTGGTCTGAGCGCATTTGTTCCACCTGAATATAAAACTCCCGATATGAGGTAAAAATATCAAAAGCAACTATACTACCACCAAGAACAAGCAGGGAAGTAATCCCCCACAATTGAATAAATTTTATAAAACTGATTTTTTTTCCCATAAAATTCCTAAGCTAAAAAATCAATAGGATGCGATTGGTATTCAGGCAAATTTCAATAATTACTGTACAGTATGTTGTGGTACAAAGTAAATAATTTATCACAAATTATGTTGCCAGTTTGTTTTGTTGCGAGTTTTTTTTCTAATATCTTTTTAAAAAGATGTATTTTCTTTGGATTTAATTCTTTTACTTTTTGACAGATAGTACGTAATGAGTTGTCGT
>JAQICW010000742.1 GCA_027858355.1 Desulfobacula sp. | reverse complement strand
TCAACTGATAGTTTATCCCCAGACATATTGGGCATGGCCATATCAGTAATAACCATGTCAAATTTGTCAGGACTATCACGGAAAGTCTCAAGAGCATCAAGGCTGCTGGTACGTGAAGTAACCTGATACCCCAACCGCTCCAACATCCGTTTTTCCATACTAAGGATCGCTTCTTCATCATCCACAAGAAGGATCTGTTCAGTACCGCCCTGGATTTGTACTTTTGAGGTGGTTGCCTGTTCTTGGGAAAGAGTTTTTTCCACGGGCAGACACACATGAAACTCAGTTCCTTTTCCAGGTTCACTGTATACCTGGATAGCACCTCCCATGGCAGTAACAATACCATGCACCACGGAAAGTCCCATTCCCGTGCCCTTGCCTATGGCTTTGGTGGTAAAAAACGGATCAAAAATTTTATCTGTTAAGTTTTTATCCATGCCCACCCCTGTATCAGCCACTATCAGGCAAGCATAGGTTCCGGGTGTCATATCAGGATTAATAAGATCAAGTGGTCCGAGTTCCATTTCTTTCAGGCTTACTTTCAGTTCTCCGCCAGTTTCTTCCATGGCATGATAGGCATTGGTTGCAAGATTCATTACAATCTGATGAATTTGGGTGGGATCAGCTTTGATTACACCACAGTCAGGATTGATATCTTGTTTGATTTCAATTGTTGTGGGAATTGTAGATCTGATAAGTTTTAATGCTTCCTTGATAATAGGCTGCATTTTCATCAGAATCAATTCACCGGTCTCTTGGCGGGAGAATGTGAGTATCTGTTTTACCAGGCTCTTGGCTCTTAAAGCACTGGTATAAATGTTGTGCAAGCTATCTTTAAATGGACTGTCTTCAGGGACATCCTCTAACAGCATCTCAGTATAACCCACAATGGGGAAAAGTATATTGTTAAAATCATGGGCAATGCCTCCTGCAAGGGTGCCAATGGATTCCATTTTTTGAGACTGGCGTAGTCGCGCTTCCAATTTATTTTTTTCTTTCTCAACTTGTTTGCGATTCGTAACATCTCGTCCAATGGAAATGAGGTATTTGGGTTCTCCTTCATCATCCTTTATTAACGAGACATTATACTCGGTTGGAACGTTGCGGCCATCTTTGCATATCAGATCTATCTCTATCACACCAAACCCTGACGTTATAACCTCCTTGATCACGATGGCGGCTCGTTCCAGATCCTCGGGACTGTAATAGGAAGCCGGGGCTTCCATTTTGGAGATCTCTTCATCCGTGTACCCAGAGATATCTTTGAATGCCTGATTCCAACGAATGGCTTTTCCCGTGGTGAGTTCGAAAAGAAAAAAGATGTCCCGCTGAGAATTCAATGCGGTTTCGGTGAATGCCTTTTCTTTGCGTAACACATCCTGTGCATGTTTAATTTCTTTAATATCCTCTTGTATATGCAATTGCATCCCATTGATCGCACGTACCACTTTTTCCAATTCGTCAGGCGCACTGTCCGTTGAAGAAGAGCGGTTAAGCGTCAATGGAGATCCCAGATTGTTAAGATCAAGACCCTGTGTGTATTGTGCCAAATTGGATAAATGACGTGAAACAAGATGTTGGAAAATAAGAAGAAACAATCCAGACATAATTAAAGCAATGAATATCCGGGTAAATAAAATGATTTTAATTCTATCATATAACCGCTGATATAAACCTTCCAAACTGGCAATAATATACAATGTGCCAATAGCGTTCACTTTGCCGAAATGCTGGTATTCCAGAGGGATCGTTCGGGTAATGATTTTTCGGGAGGGCCTGATGCCTGATGAAGCAAGTGTCTCACCCTTTTCTGTGATAACTTCCAGATACTTAATAGCACTTAACTGCAAAGCCCCTTCAAGCTGAAGCGTAACTTCGTCTGCTTCCAAATTCCAGGTACTTTTTGTTATACTTTTCAAATGACTGTCTTGTACCTGTTGTATCTGTTCTTCAATAAGCCCAATTTCAATCGTATAGTCCTGATACAGAATAACACAGGTCTCAGCTGTTGCCAGAAAGAAACCACACAATATGATTAACAATAGAACTCTAATCCCAATGGACTGTTTTTTTATATATTTTGACAGGTAAGAAAATTTTCCCAACGAATTAGTCCCTCTCAACATTTGGTGCTTAGTTAATCTAAGCTGTATTTTTCCATAATATTTTTATACTCAGTTGATCTTCGGAATTCAGACAATGCAATTGAAAAGTCAGTGGTCAGATTTTTGTATTTTTTTGCTTTTGAAAAGCCTACATATAGTTTTTGTGAATGGAGTAACGGTTCAAGGAACCTGATTTTATGGGATGCGTTATTTCTTTTTGCTATTGTTTTAACCACAGCAACATTCCCGACACCAAGTTCATTCCTCCCCAGCAAGACTTTAGTGACAACTGCCTCGGTTTCTGTACTTGCATCTTTTTTAAGAAAATCACATAAATCAAATGCAGGACCATAACTAAAACCATTGGTAACCCCGATAGTAAAATTTTTCAATCCCTCTAAAGAACCATTGAAGACAATATCTTTATCAATTGCAGTGAACAATGCGGTTCTACTTATGCTTATTGGCTCATCAGGGTAATAAAGATATTCTGTTCTTTCATTAACTTTCAAAGTGGATATAACAACATCTGCTATGCCGTTTTTAACTGAATACAAGCACCGCTTCCAAGGTTGATGAAGAAATTCAACCTTTATTCCCATATTTTTCATCACCGCAGCAAAAATCTCAATTTCAAAACCAACCGCTTTTCCATTTTCAACATAGCCATATGGTTCCCAGGTTGGAAATACAGCTGATATTTTTTTTTCTTGAGCATAAATCAAGCCGGAAGCATAAATCAGAAAGAAGATAATTACACTAAGGCATTTTATATTTCGCATATTGGTCTCCTTTTACGTGTAGTATAAAGGGAAAAATACGATTTAGCAAACCTAAGTCATTTTTCAATTTTTCTTAAGTGTCCGATTAACTATACAACTGACATTCCACACCCTGTTTTTACAAATAGCTTTAATTTTAATGTATATTATTTTTCTTCCCAGATTCAAAATTCCATTATATAGAAGAGACTAAAATTAAATTTTCAAACCTTCCATTAAGGTTAATTGGAGATAAAGAGAACCCTCCTTTAAAATTATTATACCCAAAATCACAGTAATATAAACAATGGTGCAAAGTAAATAAATTTTAAAAATAATAATTCAATTAAACGGGAAATGGTAAAATTAAATAAACCAAGACCCCCGAAAACCATATTGGAGAGTAACTGGATTTTGGTCAAGGCCCGGAAATTATTTTCCTATGATCAAAGTTCTTCTGATAATCCCGAGGGTTCTTTTTTCCTGCATTTTGCTTACCATATTTCCCGTAAACCTTTCCGTTGACAAAGGACAGTCTATTAAATGCGTGATCTTCCATCCGCAGTTTTCAAGCAGTTTCGCATACTCTAAAAGCAGGATAGCATTTTCAGGGTCTTCATCAAAAGCCGGGATGCCCTGAAAGTCTCTGAAATCTGCATTAAGAAATGCAATACTGGTTGATGGTTTTGAATGCTCTCTCATGAGGCTGAAAAGCGTCTTTTTTATGATCATTTTTTTTATTTGTTTTTTCCAGATCTTCTGCAAAGGTCTGGATTTCTCTTGCGCTTAGTTCATTTAACTTAAGTGTTGGCAAAAGAGTATTAT